>CAZOOL010000026.1:0-15175 GCA_964581405.1 uncultured Oscillospiraceae bacterium
TAAACAACAATTCACATCACCAGCGCTTTCGCAAGGGCGGGTTTCAGTTTTTCATAAACTGCGTCAAGGCTTTCTATGGGCAGCGGATTTTCCCCAAGACCTATTTCCACAGTGAACCCCGGGCGCGAAAAATTTTCGATATACCAGTCCTTGAGCCCGCCGTTCGATGCCATTCCCTCCGGGCACGAAACGCTGTATCCGCAGGCTAAAGCAAATTCCTCCGCAATATCCCTGCTGATAAACGGCGTTTTCGGACCGTAATACCAATAGATTTCTTCCCCCTGGGAATGGAACGAATAAAGCCTCTGCACGTCAAAGGTACTGCAAAAGCCGCATATTGCTCTGGTTTCCGGCTCGGAAAAAGCCTTTGGGCCGCCGTATTGCCTCGGTGCCGGACCAAATATGCCCGCTTCCCTTTCCTGTTTATGAAGTATCTCCCAGCCCGCTCCGAAATTATGGTTGATGTCAACTCCCCTTGCGTTGGCGTTCCAGTGGGCGTAATCGCCTCCGGCAAGGCGACCTATATGCCCCGCGGAAGAAAGTGCCGCCGCCTTTCCCCGAAGATTAATCTCCGTTCCGTCCGGATTGAGCACCGGTATCACGGCAAGTCCTCTTTTCCCTATGGCGGCGGCAAGGTTTATCCCGCAAAGCTTTTCGCCGTGCTCAAAGGCGGTGCAAACTTCGTCAAAAAAACGCAGCAAAATTAACGAAGTCAGCCATTCGCTGCCGTGGGTCGCACCCACAAAGAGTGTCGAGCATCCTGTTTTCCCGATGCTGAGCACCGGAATTTTCCTTCCGAGCACCGTTTTGCCTATGGAAAAGGTTTTTGAGCACGGATGGCGTTTTGTGATATCCCTTATGTGGCTTTCGATATTTTCCGCAGTCGGCGGTTTGTTAAATTTCAAAAAAATTCCTCCCGGTTATTCATTTCCGCCTAAATATATGCTAAAATATAGAAAAATAGGCAAAGGAGCTTTGAAAAAAATGGTTGTTCCGGAGAAAAAAATCAATTCCGCCGAAATTTACGACGGACATATCATAAAAGTATTCAGGGACGAAGTTTCCCTCGGTGATGCGGGTAACGCTTTGCGCGAGGTCGTTCGTCATAAAGGCGCCGCGGCGATCCTCGCCGTGGACGAACATGGCGAAGCATATTTCGTCGAACAGTTCCGCTATCCCGTGGATAGGGCTCTTTTTGAAGCACCCGCGGGAAAAATCGACGAAGGCGAAGCTCCGCTTGAATGTGCGAAGCGCGAGCTCCTCGAGGAATGCGGTATCCTTGCCGAAAAATGGACGGAGCTCGGTCCGATGCTCTCCTCTCCCGGCTTCTGTGACGAAGTTATTCATCTCTACCTCGCGGAAGGGCTTTCTCAATCCAGCCCCGACCCCGACGAGGACGAATTCCTCGATATTATAAAGCTCCCCCTCTCCGAAGCGCTGGCGCGCCTTCGCAAAGGCGAAATCCCCGATGCCAAAACCCAGATACTTATCCTTCGGGGCTGCGATATCCTCGGAATAAAATAAAATATTTTCCCGGACTGCGGCGGCTGATCCCATATCAGCTTCCGCGGTTTTTATTTTATATGAGATATGTTGCAAAATTCGCCCTTTATTTTGTCACTGTTTGCGATATTGTAATATAATGAATAAGATGTTATAATGTATTAAAACGATTCACAAAATCGCGTAATTTTGTGCAAAAAGGCAGGTGCTGGCGAAAAATGAATAAAAAAATCGCAAACAGCCGCTATGCGGCCATTTTCGTCGCCGCTTGTTGGATGGCTTACAGCTTTTCCTACATAGGCCGCCTTAATTTCTCTGCTTCCATGGCGGAAATGACGAATTCCGGCGTTCTCCTGAAATCCGAAGCCGGCGCCGTCACCACCGGTTTTTTCATCTGCTACGGGCTCGGCCAGTTTCTCAGCGGGTGGCTCGGGGATAAGGTTCCGCCGAGGTACCTTGTTTTCACCGGTCTCGCCTGCTCCTCAGTCATAAATTTCTGCATAAGCTTTGGACCGTCTGTCGCTCTCATGACCCTTCTCTGGAGCGCCAACGGCCTTTCCCAGGCGCTTCTCTGGGCCCCCATCTGCCGCATCGTTTCGGACAGAATACAATCCTCCCAGCGCCAAAAAGCCTGCACAGCCCTTGCCACAACCATGGCAGGCGGCACCCTTTTCGCCTATATTCTTTCCGCCGCGCTGATAAGCGCCAACGGCTGGAAGGCTTCGTTCGTCTGCGGTTCCGTCTGCACGATGTTTGCGGCAGTGGTCTGGATAATCGTTACCACGAAAATCGAAAAGGACACGGATAAAAACGGCGTCATCGAGGAATCTCCCGTCCATGCTGACAATGATGCCGGCGATTCCGTTCCCCATGACGAGATACCTTCGAACTTCATAAAGCTCATGGCCGTATCCGGTCTTATGACCCTTGCCGTTGCCTCCGGCGTACAGGGAATACTCAAGGACTGTATGTCCACGTGGGTTCCCACATTTATCAGCGATATGTTTGAAATGAATTCCGTCATTTCGATCCTTACCGGAACCCTTCTTCCCGTATTCGGCTTTTTCGGACCGTATCTTGCAAACCGCCTTATGGCGAAAACGAGGGACGAGCTTTCCTCGCTTTTCATTCTTTTTGTCATATCCTCGGTGTCGCTTGCGATGCTTGCGCTTTTCGGGCAGTTTTCCATTGTCGTTTCCATCGTTTCCCTTGCGGTCACCTATGCCTGTTCCCTCGGGCAGAATATGTTCATCGTCGGCACCATTCCTATGTATTTCCATAACGTGGGCAAGGTTTCCATGGTTTCGGGAGCGCTCAATGCCGTTTCCTATCTCAGCACCGCGGTGCTGAGCTGGATAACCGGCGCCCTTGTCGATACGGCCGGCTGGGGAATCGTTATGACGCTCTGGCTCATTCTTTCCGTTGTTGCGGCGGTTTCCGTAATATTCTCAAAACGCCGCTGGAACAAGTTCCGCAGAAACCTTTTCTGATAAAAATAAAAATATTTTCAAAATTCTTCTTGACAGAAACATATTTATATGTTAATATATCAAATGCGGCGTAAAACCGCATATGCGTTGCTAGCTCAGTTGGATAGAGTGACTGACTACGAATCAGTAGGCCAGGGGTTCGAGTCCCTTGCAGCGCACCATAAAAAGCTCACCCAATCGGGTGGGCTTTTTTGTTTTCGCTAAAGCGTTACAATAACATAAAACCCGGCGGGAAAATCCCTCCGGGTTTTGCTGTTCTTAAAATAAAATCATTAAAGCAAAGGCGCTATGACCTTCATAAAGAAGGACATGATGCGAAGCTTCGGATAATTCTGCCAAATGGTATTCGGGGTTATTTTGCGGCATTTTTTAAGGGTTTCCTGAAAATCCTTTTCGATATCCGCAATACAGGACGTTTTGTAACAATACGCCGCACACTCAAAATGATGATACAGACTGCGGTAATCAAGGTTTATTGTCCCGACAACACCCTCCGTATCATCGGCCACAAAGGATTTCGCATGAATGAATCCCGGGTCGTATTCGTATATCCGAACCCCTGCCTCGAGAAGTCCCGCATAGTGGCTTTTCGCAAGGGCATATGCCGCCATCTTATCCGGAACTCCCGGCATAATAATCGTTACCTCAACTCCCCTTTCGGCGGCGAATTTGATGGCGGTTTCCATTTCGCCGTCAAGAATGAGATACGGCGTCATAATGTGAACGTATCGCTTCGAGCGGTTGAGTATATCCATATAAACCATCTCGCCAACCTTGTCCCTGTCCAGCGGGCAGTCGCCGTATGGAATGACGTAGCCTTTGGATTCTTCCGGTGCAAGTGTCGGGAAGGAGATGAACGGATCAAATTTCGCCTCCTTTTCATCTATGTTCCACATCTGGAGGAACATAAGAGTAAAGCCGCGCACCGCTTTGCCTTTAAGCATAACGGCGGTGTCCTTCCAATGACCGAGAACGTGCTCCTGATTTATATATCGGTCGGCAAAGTTGATTCCTCCCGTAAAGGCGGTGTTTCCGTCGATAACCATTATTTTTCGGTGGTCGCGGTAGTTGTAATGGGTGGAAACAAAAGGCGTAAGCGGAGAAAACACCTTGCATTTTATGCCGAGCTCTTCAAGCATTTTCGGATAATCCCGCGGAAGAGTCGTAAATTCGTTGGTGCCGTCATACATTACCCGGACGTCGACGCCTTCCTTTGCCTTCCTCGCAAGTATCTCGAGTATCCTGCCCCACATCACGCCCTCATCAATGATGAAGTATTCAAGGAAAATGAAATGGCGCGCTTTTTCAAGCTGGGGGAGCATTTCCTCGAACATATCCTCCCCTATGGGAAGATATGAAACGTCCGTTTTATCAAAAACCGGGAAGCAGCCCGTTCTGCGAAGGTAATGGGCTATGGATGCGGCGCCCGCATCCTCCGCGATGAAATCCTCGAGCACCTTTTCGTCCTGTGGTATCTTATCCTTAGCGGACTCAATAACTTCCGCGACTCTGTCCCTGAAAGCCCGATGACCGACCTCCAGCTCTGTATAAAGGAACAGCAAAGTTCCGAACGCCGGAAGCGCCATTACGAGCACCACCCATGTGAGCTTCGCCGTGGGGTCGATCTGGGTATTGAGAATATAGAACGTCACACCGATGGAAATAATCAGTCCGCCGACAAAAAGCTCCGAAACGAAGGACTGGAACCAGACGAACGTGGTAAAAAGGAGGATGATCTGAACCGCGAAAAGGAGAATAATCACCCCAAAGCGGCTGAAAATCGCATGAACAATTCCCTTTTGCCCTTTTTTCAAAAGGCGGAGCCCCGTATCCTTAATGCTCTTTTTCTCCAATTCGGATCCCTCCTTTTAAACAATTTTTCATTATAATTATACTTCCAAAAAAGATGCCTGTAAAGTCAACAATCCGATAATGTAAAAGCAAATTTTTCTGCCGCCCAAAATCTCCCGCTCCGGCGTTTTTTTCTGTAATAAAGTTCAAAAAAAACGCTTCGGCAATGCCGAAGCGCAGTTTGATATTCCGTTTCGCGTGTATCAAAGGGCGGAATCCTCGAATCCGACGAGAACGCCTCCGCGCTCGGCATAAAAGCTGCAAAGCGCCGTGGTGGGTTCGACAAATACGTCCGCATCGGGATAATCCGCGAGTATTTTTCCCTTGAGAATATTTGCGGCATTTATATTGAAGCAATGTGAGATCCCGACTCTTCCGCCGGCATAGCCCCGAAGCTTCATTTCCTTATAGATGGTATCAAGAGCTTTCGTCTCTCCGCGGCATTTGTGAAGCGGGTCAAGAACTCCCTCCGTCGCCGCACCGATAATACGGATCCCCAGAACACCGGCGATTTTTGCGACGGCGGGATTGACTCTTCCGTTTCTCGCAAGGTTGGTAAGGGATTCAAGGGAGAAAAGGAGATGGGTATGCTCACAGTATTGCTCCGCGGCCGCTTTGATTTCCTCAAAGCTTTTGCCCTCGAGCATTCTGTCCCTTATGAATTCCATAATAAGGCGCATTTCCGGACCGGTCGAGGTGCTGTCGATAATATGTACCTTTGCGCCCGGGTGGGACTCCTCATATTCCTCCGCCGCCTGTACCGCGGAAGCGTAGCTTCCGGAGAGCCTTTTTGTGATCGTCGTTGCGAAAATAACGTCCGAGCCCTCAAAAGCATTGAGCCAGTCGCCCATATTGGGACAGGAAGTGCCGGATTTACCCTTGGTTGCTTTGAGTTCGTTTACCATGTTTCCAACGTCAAGTTCCGCATTATCAACGTATTCCGCCGCGGCGGTGATTATTCTGAGCGGAACGGAGGCATAATCCACCCCCGAAAGAGAAAATACGTTTGAAGAAGAATCAGATACAATTTTATAATTCATAAAAAGCTCCCCCGAAAGATTTTTTCAACCACAGTTAATTTTTTACCAGTATATTGTATCTCATATTGAAAAACCTGTCAAGAGTTTTTCAAAAACTTATCAAAAGATTTTTCTTGACTCAAATCTCCTTTGGTTGTAAAATAATCTTTATGGAGGTGACTTTTATGAAACAGAGCACCAAGGACGAAATCAGAAATTCAATAAAGGATTTTTCCCTTCCGAGATACAACGATATCCCAAACGTCGGGCTTTATCTCGAACAGGTCGTAAAATATATTTCAGGCTATCTTGAACCGCTCGGCAATTTCAGCCTTACGAACTCGATGGTCAGCAACTACGTAAAAAAAGGGCTCATAGCGAATCCGGTCAAAAAGCAATACGACAGGGATCAGATCGCCTATCTTTTTTTCATTGCCGTTGCGAAAAACGTCCTTTCGATGGAGGATATCCGCCTTCTTTTTGAACTTCAGCGCAAAATCTACGGTGAAAAAAAGGCATACGACTATTTTTGCAATGAATTTGAAAACGTGCTGTCCTATGTTTTCGGAATGAAAGAAAACCTCGATACCGTCGGGCATGACGTCAACGACACGAAGGATATGCTCCGCAACACCATTATCGCCGTTTCCTATACCATTTATCTTGATAAGTATTTCGCCGCATTCCATTCGGAAAAGGAAGACGAATAACGGCGTTTACTCCGTTTTTAATTTTCGCTAAAGATACAAAAAAACAGAGGTGCTTTTCCAAAAGCACCTCTGTTTTTTCATGTCATCATTCTTCGAGAAGCTGTGTTCTGAATGCTTCGCAGACGGTGATTTCCCCGTCCTTTGCGGAAACCGCAATGCCTTCAAGTTTTCTTTCCGCGTTGTCAACAATAAGCTCGCAGACTTTGTCTTCGATATCCTTGCGGATAACCCGCACAAGGTCGCGGGCACCGCCTTTGTTGCCGTGGGATTTTTTCGCGATGGCTTTAAGCGCCGCATCGTCATAGGAAAGGTCGATTCCTTTTTCTTTAAGGGGCTGGCGCAGCTCGTCAAGCCGGAGCGCCGCAATGCGCTCGTAATCCTCAACGGAAAGGTCATGGAAAACAACGATTTCGTCCACCCTGCCGATGAATTCCGGGCGAAGGAACTGGGCGAGAGCCTTATATACCTTGTCTTTCTCAAGCGTATAGGAATCCCTTCCGAAGCCGAGAGCCTTTTCCTTGTTTTCGCTTCCGGCGTTGGAGGTCATAACTATGACAGTATTGGCAAAAGAAACCGTTCTTCCGTGAGCATCCGCGATTTTCCCCTCGTCAAGAATCTGGAGAAGGATATTCATAACGTCCGGGTGGGCTTTTTCGATTTCATCGAAAAGTATTACCGAATAGGGCTTTCTGCGGACTTTTTCGGTAAGCTGACCCGCCTCATCATAACCGACGTAGCCGGGAGGAGAACCAACGATTCTGGATACGGCGAATTTTTCCATGAATTCGGACATATCAAGGCGGATAAGAGGATCCTCCGTCTGGAAAAGTTCGTTCGCAAGCACTTTTACAAGCTCGGTCTTGCCGACTCCCGTGGGGCCCACAAAGATAAAGGATGCGGGCCTTCTGCGGGCGGAAATCTGGACTCTCGAGCGCTTTACCGCCGCCGCAACGAGCCTGCAGGCTTCATCCTGACCGATAACGCGCTGTTTCAAGGTGGCTTCAAGCTCGCCCAGCTTGCGAAGGTCGCTTTCCTGCACCTTGCTCGCGGGGATTCCCGTCCAAAGCTCAATTACCGTTGCAAGGTCCTTCGGAGCAACTTCCGCAGCAAGGGCTATGGGCTCGAGTCGGTCGTGCTCCATTTCAAGCTGCATTGCTTCCGCTTTCGCTTTTGCGATGGCTTCGTAATCAATGGTTTCCTCCTGCAAAAGAGCCTCTATTTTCTCCTGTACGGCCCGGAGCTTCTGTCCGCTTATCTCGTATTCCGCAAGTTCCTTGTTTGCAAGGGCGGCGCAGGAACAGGCTTCGTCAAGAAGGTCTATGGCTTTATCCGGAAGAAAACGGTCGGTGATGTATCTTTCTGAAAGACGGACGCAGCTTTCGATGAGCTCTCCGCTGATTTTTACGTGATGGAATTTTTCATAGTTCGGCGCAATGCCCCTGAGAATATCTATGCTGTCCTTCATGGAAGGTTCTTCGACGGTGACGGGCTGGAACCGGCGTTCGAGAGCGGCATCCTTTTCGATATGCTTGCGGTATTCATTGAAGGTGGTCGCGCCGATGACCTGGAGCTCGCCCCTCGAAAGAGCAGGCTTGAGGATATTGGCGGCGTTCATGCTGCCTTCGGCATCGCCCGTTCCGACGAGGTTATGTATCTCGTCGATGAAAAGAATTATGTTGCCTTCGCGCTTGACTTCGTCCACAAGACCCTTTACCCTGCTCTCAAACTGTCCGCGGAACTGGGTTCCCGCAACAAGGGCGGTAAGGTCGAGCATCCAAAGCTCCTTTCCCGCAAGCTTCGCGGGAACATCTCCGGAAGCTATCTTCTGGGCGATCCCTTCGGCGATAGCGGTTTTTCCAACGCCCGGCTCGCCGATAAGACAGGGGTTATTCTTTGTACGGCGATTGAGTATCTGCATAACGCGTCCGATTTCCCTGTCGCGTCCGATAATGGGGTCGAATCCTCCGTTTCTCGCCTTCGCGGTAAGGTCCTCGCAGTAAAGACCAAGATATTTCTTTTCTTCCGGCTTTCCTTTTTTGCCGGTTTTCTTCGGGTTTTTGGGTCTTTCACCCTCGGTGGAAGGCGCATCGCTCTGGGGAACCATTCCGTCGCCGAATATCCCGTTGAGGAACGGAAAAGCCTGGGCGCCGCCCATTTCAAAATTCTGCTCCTCATCGTCCATCGACATCATCTGTTCGCTGATGGCGTCAAGCTCTTCGCCGGAAATACCCATCTTATTCATAAGATCCTCTACGGGCTTTATCCCGAGTTCCTTTGCGCATTGAAGGCAAAGACCCTCATTATAGGTCTTGTCGCCCTCCATGCGGGTCACAAAGACCACCGCCATTCTTTTTTTGCATCTTGAACAAAGCATACTGTTCATTAAAAATCCTCCATGGGAAAAAGTTCGGTATATGATATGCGAAAAACGGTTATTTTACCTCACCGGATTTCGGCTTTTTATTGATATTGATGAAATCTCCGACGTATTTCACGAAAGTATATATGTTGCAGATAAGAAGCGCCCAAAGAATATATCTGAGGACTGGTTCCGCCGCAGGAAAGGCGACCATAACCGTCATCACAACAAAGAAAAGGGCCGTATATATCTTTCCGAATATGTTCGGAGCCGCAACAAACTCATGTTTTTTGTAAATAAGAATACCGCCGGTAAAAACAAGCACCTCTTTTACTATGAGTATTACAAGGATCGGAGCAAGCTCCGGATTTCTTACCGCAAGGCAAATGCAAACCGTTCCCTGGGTCAGCTTATCCGCAAGGGGATCCAGCACCTTGCCGAGGTCGGTTATCATATTGTATTTCCGGGCGATTTTTCCGTCGAGCATATCGGTTATGCCCGAAAAGGCAAGAACTCCTCCGGAAACAAGATATTCCGCCGTCGTTTCCGCGCCGAGATAAAGCACGGCAAAAACCGGCACAAGTATTATCCTCAGCAGCGAAAGTGCGTTCGGAACGTTAAAAGCTTTTTTATTCATTCAGACCTCCGAAAAACTATATAGGGAAAGTATCGCCGCAAACGGCGGAATATATCCACCTGAAAACATAGGTTCCGGAGATTATTTCTTCAGAAAAATATTCCGGAAAAAGCCCTGCGGAAATAACGAGTTCAAGTATCACCGCGGCAACGCAAAGCTCCACCGCGCCGTTTACTATTCCGAAAACTCCGCCGAAAAAGCTGTTGAATCCACCGATTACCGGCACGTCGTTCACGATTTTCGAGCCCTTTGCGACTAACGAAACTACCGTTATAAGAATGATGAGCGAAACAGCAAAAACAACCGTTTCAATTATCGGTTCCGCCACCGGGCGTATCACGTTTTCCTCGACGGATTTCGCAATGGCCTCCGCGTCAAGACCGACAGAAGCCACAAGGTTTTCCGCTACTCCCTCGAAATTAAAAAGGATATGGGATATGGCCGGAAGATTTTCAACCGCTTCCGTAAGTCCTCCGATAACGCTTTCGGTATCAACGGCGTTGGAAACGGATCCCTCGATTCCGGAAATGACGGCCGGCTGTATCGCAGTTGTGTATATAAGCGAAGCGCAGACGCTGCTTATTACAAGCGCCGCGACTATCGAAAAAACGTATCCGACGGTCTGTATGGCGGTTTTCGCAAAGCCGTTTTTTGCGCCTCTTTTTATGCAGATTATTATGATGAATATGGCAATGGCATCATAGATTATCGAAACAAAATTCAAGCGGTATTTTTCACTTCCTTTACTTTCATTTTTCCCGAAAGGGAATTATTTTTTGACCTCGCAAAGCTGGTCGCGGGTTATTGCAAAAAGAGATTCCTTCAAAAGCTCGATGAGCACGGCGTCCTGTTCGGATTCAAGAATGGCTGTACGTTCGCCCTTATTGTCAAAAACATGGGCTTCGCCGGAACAATAAACGGCGATATTATCCTCGCTTCCGTCGGAACAGATATATTTTCCGCTTACGGAAACGGTTTTTATCTCCGTAAGATTTTCATCAAGAAAAACCACGTTTGCGGCTCTCGCTTCGGTAAAGCGGTCAAAAATGATCGCCGCACCGTCCTTGCCGGCAATATTGATTCCCGCTGCCGGGGCGGAACTGTAAATATAGCTTCCGAGCACGTTGCAGTCCTTATCCAGAACCGCGGCGATATTATCGCAGATTATCTTTATATCGCCGTCGCTGTCGTATTCAAGGCTCAGCACCGCGGACCCCTTGAAAGAGCGGTTCGAAAGCTCAACCGCGGCTTCGGTAGTGAAAACGTGTACGGTGGTCACCATTTCGCCTGATTCATTGGCGGAAAGAGCCGCCGCCGCAACGGTTTTTGTCCTGTTGTTCGCGCTGGCGCAAACAATGTATTCCCCGGATGCGGACCATGTGAATATCTCCTCGTCATAATCCGAATCAAAAACATGGAGCTGTGAAGCATAGCGCTGGGCGGAAGTCACAACTGAAAGCATTCCGTCGGCAGAAAGATCCGCGCTTATGATTTTATACTCGAATTCCTTCTCGAAAAGTATTTTGTCCCTCATGCGTACTATGAGCCTCGTGCCTCCCTGGTCATAAATAAGAAAGCGCCTTCCCGAAGCTTCGACTATGGGGTTTGCGAAATCATGCTGGGCGGAAAGAAGTTGCTTTCCGTTATCAGCATAGAGGTAATAAACCGCATCCGTAAGAATGCCGATGTGCTCGCCGACCGTGAAGGTCTGGAGCACCGTCGTTCCGGAAATATCAACAGGAAGTCCGGCTGTTCCGCTGGCGGAAGCCGCAAGGCGGTCGCCGATTATTCCCGCGACGTCCTCCTTGATAAAGAGGTATATCCCGACGCAGAGTATGGTTATAATAAGCACAGCACCGATGAATTTTCTTGTGCGCTGGGCGGAAATCTTTTTGCGGCGCTTTTTGCGCGCGATTTCAAATTCGTTTTTTTCCTTTTTCGCCATCGGCAAACGCCTCCTTTCTATGAATTTTCCGTTTTGAGATATTTGAAAAGCGCCGAACAGACCGCTCCGCTTACAACGGCAGAAACCGCCGCTTCGGTGATTCCGGCGCCGGTAACTGTCGCCGCAACCGCGGTCATAAGGGCGTTATAAGCGATATCCTTCGCGGCGGAATAGCTTTCACCGAAAAAGAGGTATATCCCGCCCATCACAAGGACTGTATTGGTAAGCGAACCGATAAAGCCCGCCGCGGCGCTCGATACGGTTCTGTTCGCTTTCATTTTCATAAGAAGGGCAAAAGCTCCCGCCGCCGCTATGCCCGTCATAATTCTCGGAACAAGGCTTATGACAAGCGCCCAGGGACTTCCGCTTTCCTCCCCGAAAACCGGAACGAAAGGCGAAAAAACGAATGAAGTGGCGTTTGGCTGAAGGGTGTTTTTGATAAGACTCGTTATGCCGAAAACTCCGCCCAGAACTGCGCCTTTTTTCCAGCCGAAAAGCACCGCCCCGATAATTACCGGCATCTGGATGGTGGTGGCATTAACGGCGCCCAGCGGGATATATCCCAGCGGCGTTACCGAAAGCAATATGATAAGCGCAATGAAAAGCGCCATTTTTACCATTTCGGAGGTTTTTCGGCTTCTTATCATCTGTTTTCCTTCTCTTGTAAAAAATACTTAATTATATAATTATACTACGGCTGCGCCGCAATAGCAAGATTAATGAACTGAAGGTCCTTCGGCAAAATCGAAACCATTCTGTATTTTTTATACCGCCGCTTCCTCCAAAAGCTTTCGGATATCGGCGGAAAGAGCAGAATTTTCCGGCTTTTCAAGCCGGGGGTCATCTGCAAGAATTTCTGCCGCGGCTTTTTTTGCCGCTTCAAGAAGGGTTATATCGGTCATCATATCCGCCATTTTCAGCATCGGAAGACCGCTTTGGCGATATCCGAAAAAGTCGCCCGGTCCCCGGAGCTTCAGATCCTCCTCCGCGACCTTGAAGCCGTCTGTGGTTTTCGCAATCACTTCGAGGCGGCGCTTTGTTTCCGGCGAATTCTTTCCGGAAATAAGAATGCAGTAGCTCTGTTCACTGCCTCTGCCGACCCTGCCCCGAAGCTGATGGAGCTGGGAAAGACCAAAGCGCTCGGCGTTTTCAATTACCATACAAACGGCGTTCGGTACGTCAACGCCGACTTCAATTACTGTTGTGGAAACAAGTACCTGAAGGCGGTTTTCCGCGAAAGCCTCCATGACTCTCTCCTTTTCCGCCGGCTTCATTCTTCCGTGGAGAAGCCCCACGTTGCAGCCAACGAGCTCCTGTCCGGCGATCTGTTCCGCAAGATCAGCCGCCGCCTCCAGCGGGAGCGAATCCTCGTTCCTTTCCACAAGCGGACAAACGATATAGCTTTGCTTGCCTTCCTTGGCAAAATTCCGCACGAAACCCAACGCCCTTTGGGAAAGCTCCGGACCGACAAGATAGGTCTTTACCGGTATGCGGTTTTTCGGCATTTCATCGAGTATCGAAACGTCGAGGTCGCCATAAAGAACGAAGGCGAGCGTCCTCGGGATCGGCGTAGCGGACATGACTATGGTATGCGGCGCCCTTCCTTTTTTGCCGAGGGCACTCCTTTGGCGGACCCCAAAGCGGTGCTGCTCATCGGTGATGATAAGACCGAGATTGCAAAACTCGACGTCCTCCTGAATAAGGGCGTGGGTGCCGGTGACGACCGTAATTTCGCCGCTTTTTACGGCGGCTTTTATTTCGGCCTTTTCCGAAGCCTTCATGGAACCTGTCAGCAAACCGACTTTTATTCCGAAAGGAGCGAACATTTTTTCAAGGGTCGCTTTATGCTGGGCGGCGAGCACCTCCGTCGGCGCCATCATGGCGCTCTGGAATCCGTTTTTCGCCGCGAAATACATACATGAAGCGGCGACAGCTGTTTTTCCGGAACCGACGTCGCCCTGTATAAGGCGGCTCATGGGTATGGCCGAGCACATATCCTTTTCGCATTCCCCGATGACGCGTTTTTGAGCACCGGTAAGTTCAAAGCCGAGCGAACCGGTGAATTCAGCGATGCTCACCGGAGAAAAAGCGTTGCCTTCGGTGCTTCTCGTTCTTCCTTTCGTAAGGCTCATACCAAGGGTAAAAGCAAGAAATTCTTCGAATATAAGGCGCTTTTTCGCCTGTTCAAGGTCCTCCGGGCACGCAGGAAAATGAATGGCGCGTATAGCTTCCGCCTTTGAGCACAGCCCGTATTTTTCGAGCACCTGCGTGCTCAGCGTTTCCCTGACAAGGTGCCCGCAAGCCTCGAGCGCGGCTTTCATCTGGGTCGAAACCATCTTTGAGGAAAGCCCTTCCGTAAGCGGATACTGGGGCAAAAAGCCTCTCTCACCCGGGGCTATAACCGCCGGGGAATTCATCTCTCCGCCGGTCATTCGCTTTGTGAATTCTCCGTAGAAAATATATTCCCTGCCGACCTCGAGAGCTTCGACGGTATATTTCGCGTTAAAAAACGTTATGAGCAGGTTCCTTTCCATATCCGTTGCCCGGACTTTCGTAACGGTAAGCCCTTTGCGGATGGGTCTTGTGGAGCTTTTTTGGGTAACGACGGCTTTTACGGCGCAGGGCGCCTCGTCGGAAGCGTCCTTTATGGAAAGACTCCCGGTAAGGTCGAGGTATCCCCTCGGATAATGCTCCAAAAGTTCGCCGATGCTGTTTATCCCGAGCTTCTGATAGAGTTTTTGCCTTTTTTCGCCGACGCCTTTCAGCGCCGTCAGCGGCGAATTAAGATCCATAAAAGCGCCCCCTTCCAAAAAATATTCTTACCCATTCTGAAAATATCTTACAACTTTTTCAGCAAAAAACAAGGCTTATTTTGTTAACAAAACATTATAAAATAAAAAAGGCAGGAAAACCTTCCTGCCCTATCTGATTTTAAGCGTTTTCAGATATTCTTTACACTCATCAGTTATTCGGTAGCTTTCAACGGCTTTCTGTATCGCCTTGTTGTGCGTCCAGGGCTCCAGCCTGCGTTCCTCGATGAATGACAGAGCCGCATCATACTGCTTTGCCAGCGCAGTTGCGAAATACCATGCCTGCATCATGCGGATATAATATTCCTCCGATTTTACCGCGGCCACCATTTCCGGATATTCCTCCCGGAAGTCCCCGCCGAGAAAATGTTCCATAAGCATTTTTATCCCAAAGCGGACTGTATAGGTATCCTTTGCGGAAATCCAGGTTTTTATTTCTCCGAGCAGCTCCTGTCTGTGCTTTCCAAAAACCTTGGGGGACATGGAATCACAGGTTGCCCAGTTATTCACAAACGGAAGAAACTCCGAAACCCTTGCGGCGGCCTCATCATAATCCGCAACGGCTTCCAGCAAAAAAGCGTGGAGATTGTTTTCCTCGTAATATTCATGGGGAAGCGCCGAAAGGAAGGCTTTCGCATCGGGTGTTTTCGCGAATTCCTTTGCGAATTTCCTCAGCGCCGGAATCCGCACGCCTATTATTTTGTCCTTCGGGACGGTCGGCATAAGGTTGCTTTGAAAATCTTTGTATTTTTCGTCCGCCATAGAAAAAAGAACGGTCTGCAAATCGGTCATGGAATCACCTCGTTTCCTAAAATATATCACACTTTTTTCAAAACGGTCAAGCCCGTTCC
>CAZOOL010000027.1:0-14948 GCA_964581405.1 uncultured Oscillospiraceae bacterium
AAGTGCCTCTGTTCAGCATTTTTTCTTATTTGCAAAATTTATCAACGTAGTTGTTGATGCAGTATTCGATGATGCGCTTCGCTTCTTCAACGTCGCAAACCTCGTCAACAACGGTCTGTTTGTTTTCAAGGGCTTTATATACCTCGAAGAAATGCATCATTTCACTGTAAATATGTGCCGGGATCTCGGAAATATCGTTGTATCCGTTATAGGTCGGGTCATCAACCGGAACTGCAATGATTTTCTCGTCCGCGGCGCCGTTGTCGGTCATTTTGATAACGCCGATGGGCTTGCAGCGGACAAGGGTCATGGGATAAATTTCCTCGGAACAGAGAACGAGAACGTCGAGGGGGTCGTTGTCGTCCGCATAGGTTCTGGGGATAAATCCGTAGCTTGCGGGGTAATGGGTCGAGGTATAAAGAACACGGTCAAGCTTGAGGAAACCGGTTTCCTTATCCAGTTCGTATTTGTTTTTGCTTCCCTTGGGGATTTCAATAAGAGCTACAAAGTCTTCGGGTTTTACACGTTTAGGTGAAAGATCGTGCCAGATATTCATTTATAAATTCTCCTTTTCGGATAATAATTTACTGTCCATTTCTCTGAGTATTTTAAGCTGTATCGGAACCGCGCAGAGAAAAGTTCCGATATCCGCGGCGGGCTGGGCAAGCTGGATCCCCGCAACGCCGAAAAGCCGTGAAAGCAAAAGCACCGCCGGAATAAAGAAAAGCCCCTGCCTTGCGGATGAAAGAAAAGTCGCCGGCACCGTTCTTCCGATGACCTGAGTCATCATTGTGCTGACCACTATCCAGCTGTGAAGAACAAAGGTAACGCATTGAAGCCGCAAAGCCTTGCTTCCTATTTCGATAACCTCCGGGTCGTCCCGGAAAAGGGATATGAGCTCCGGCGAAAAAACAAATCCCAGCGCCGCAATGCAAAGCAGTATCGCCGCGGAGGTTTTTACGCAAAACCAAAAGCCTTCCTTAACCCTTTTATAAAGTCCCGCTCCGTAATTGAAGCCGCAAAAAGGCTGGAACCCCTGTCCGAAGCCGATCATCGCTGAAGCGCCGAACATGGTTATACGCTGAACAACGCCCATGGCGGCAATAACAGCATCGCCGAAAGGTCCTGCGGCGTGGTTAAGCGTAATGGTAGCGACGGAACCGAGCCCCTGCCTCGCAAGGGAAGGAAAACCGCCGGAAATAATATCTCTGTAATAGCTCCCGCTGAACTGAATGTCAGAAAAGCGTATCCGGATATTGCCGCTTTTCATCGTTCCCGCAAGGAGCACGCAGAAGCTCACAAACTGGCTGATGGATGTGGCGTATCCCGCGCCCGCTATCCCCATGTCAAAAGTAAAAATCAGCAAAGGGTCAAGGGCGATATTCAGAACGGCGCCGCTGGTTATCCCGACCATGCCATAGGCCGCACTTCCCTGAAAGCGAAGCTGATTATTAAGCACCAGCGAAGCGGTCATCCATGGTGCTCCCATAAGCACCGCCCGAAGATAAGCCTCCGTGTATGGCAAAATAGTTTCCGTTGAACCAAGCAGATAAGCCAGCTCCTCAAGGAATATCTCGCCGAGCGCGAATATCAGGATTCCCGCCGCAAACGCCGCAAAAAAGCCCGTTGCGGACATTTTTTCCGCTTCCCGGTAATTTTTCTTTCCGAGCTCCCGGGATATGTAGTTTCCGCTTCCGTGGCCGAAAAAGAAACCCACGGCCTGTATTACGGACATCATCGAAAAAACGACGCCCACTGCGCCTGTCGCGGAATTGCTTTTCAAAAGCCCGACGAAAAAAGTGTCGGCCATATTATAAAAAGAGGTCACCAGCATACTGATAACGCAGGGCAGCGCCAGCTTTGATATAAGCCCGCTCACCGGTTCTTCCGTCATTCGCCGGAATTTTTCTTCCTGTTTATCAGCCATTTTCTTTGTCCAGTTCCCATTCTTTTATTTGCTTTGCTTCCTCATACATCATGCAGTAGCTTTTGTGGCGGCTTTCGGGGATAATACCCTCGCCGACCGCTTCGAGCACGGCACAGCCTTTTTCGGAAACATGGCTGCATCCGGTAAATCTGCATTTGAGAAGATAGGGTTCAAATTCCCTGAAACAATACTGAAGCTCGCCTTTGCGGATAATTCCCACCCTTTCCATTTCAATGGCGGAAAAACCGGGCGTATCCGCAACCCAGCCTCCCGTTTCAAGCTCAAAAAGCTCCGTATGACGGGTCGTATGGCGTCCGCGCCCCAGTTTTTTACTGATTTCCGCGGTGGAAAGAGAAAGCTCCGGAAAAATATCATTGAGAAGGCTTGATTTTCCCGCGCCGGAGTTCCCGCAAAATGCGCTGATTTTCCCTTTGAGCATGGCAAAAACCTCTTCGGTTCCTTCGTGCTCAAGGGCACAGACTTCATAAACCCGAAAACCCGCTTTGCGGTAAATGTCGGAATAGGGCTTCGGGTCCGCAAGGTCGCTTTTGGTAAAAACTATAACAGGCTCAACGCCCTGCTGCTCCGCAACGGCGATGAGCTTATCCATAACAAGGATATTCGGCGCCGGTTCCGCAACGGAAACCACCATCACAAGCTGGTCAAGGTTCGCCAGCGGAGGGCGCACAAGGGAATTCTTCCGTTCGTGAATGGCGTGGATGTATCCCTTTTCCTTCGGCAAAACGGATATGGTGACCCTGTCGCCCACTAACGGAGAAGTTTCGCGTTTTCTGAAAACGCCTCTTGCCCTGCATTCATAGGTCGTTTCGCCGCTCCGGACGTAATAAAATCCGCCCGTGGCTTTTATTATAAGACCTTCCGCTTTCGGAAGGTCTTTTTCTTCTGTTTCAAAATCGTTTTCGTTTTTTTGTTTTCGCTCTTTCAAAGCTTCTTTCAGCCTCCGAACTGATCGGAATTATCCGCGATCATCATTGTGGTGCGTTCGTTGAAGTTTACGGAATACGCCCTGTAAAGCTGTCCGTTATAATAGATGCTGACGGTTCCGATTCCTTCGCCGAGTATGCTTACGTTCCAGTAACCGTCCTTTTCATAAGGGACGATTTTTTCACTTACAACCGTGGTTCCGTTAAGGGCGGCACTCATGGTGACCTCCTCGCTGACGTTTGGCAGCGGGATTATAAGCTCGATGCTCGTTTCGTTGCTTGCCTTTTCCGCAACTATCGTAAGGTCAATGGTCGTTCCGTTTTCAACGGTCGTTCCGAAGGAAATGCTCTGATGGAGGACTTCCGTGCTCTGTCCGTCCGTTTCGACCCTTGTTACGTTTCCGATGCGGATTCCCGCGGCGTTGAGAAGCATTTTTGCATCCTCAAGCTTATAGCCGAGGACGTTAGGAACGGTCGTATAGCTTGTTTCCGCGCCCATGCTGACGTAGATTATAACCACCGTGCCGGTATCCACCTGAGTATCCGCGCCGGGTTCGGTTTTAATTACGTATCCCTCGGGAATTTCGTCATTATATTCGGTTATGGTATAAAATTCTATCTCGTTATCCGTGAGGATTTTATAAACCTGGTTTTCCTCGAAATTCTTGTAGTCGGAAAGGCTGAAATACTGGATACCGCTTGAAATCTTGACCTTTATGGTCGCGCCTTCCTTTACGGTCATTCCGGGATTAACGGACTGGTCATAGATGATATCTTTTTCGTACTGGTCATGGAAAGAGGAGGATTCCACAACGATATCAAAGCCGGAGTATTTTTTCATAGCTTCGTTTATGTCCAAACCGATAAGCTCCGGCGCGGTTGTATCGGGGACTTCATCAAAAGGGCGGACCATTGCCATGATTCCGATAACAAAGATGATCGCAACAATGATAAAAGCAACCGTAACGCCCATAAGAACCGGAACAACCGGCGCGTTGCGTACCTGTTCGTCCTTTATTTTCTTGGTCTTTTTCTTCGTATTGCTTACTTCCTTGCTGATGTTTTCGGTTTCAGGTTCGCTGTATTTATATTCAAAGCTGATGGAAGGATCACGCTTGAATTCGTCGATATCCCGGAGCATTTCCGCCGCGGACTGATAGCGCCTTGCGGGGTCTTTCTGCATGGCGCGAATGGTTATATCTTCAAGTCCTTCCGGAATGTCCGGATTGAGGACCCTCGGGCGCTTTGCCTGGCTCTGGATCTGTTTGAGCGCAACCGAAACCGGGCTGTCCGCGTCAAAGGGCAGCTTTCCGGTGGTCATTTCATAGAGCATTACGCCGATGGAATAAATATCGCTCTTTTCGTCGGTGACTTCGCCCTTCGCCTGTTCCGGGCTGATATAATGAACGGAACCGATGGCTTTATCCGTTACGGTATGCTGGCTTGCCCTTGCAAAGCGTGCGATGCCGAAATCCGCGACCTTGATGGTTCCGTCCTCCAAAAGCATGATGTTCTGGGGCTTGATATCGCGGTGTACGATGCCTTTATCGTGGGCGTGCTGGAGCGCGCGCAGGATCTGCACGGTAAAATGAACGGCTTCCTTCCAGCGAAGCACCTTCTGCTGCTCAATATATTCTTTAAGGGTGATACCGTCTATATGCTCCATAACGATATACTGGATATCCTCGTTAAAGCTGACGTCATATACCTTTACGATATTCGGATGTGAAAGCACCGCGATGGCTTTTGATTCATTGCGGAAGCGGCGGAGAAGCTCGTCGTTTTCCATATGCTCATCACGGAGAATTTTAACAGCGACGACGCGGTCATCAATGCTGTCATATGCTTTATATACGTTGGCCATGCCGCCGACGCCGATAATTTCCTTTATCTCATAGCGGCCGTCCAGTTTTTTACCTATATATCTGTCCATCAGGAACCTCCCGGATTATCTTGTTATGCAGACAACGGTTATATTGTCCGCTCCGCCGGCCTTTTTCGCCGCATTTATGAGCTTATCCGCGCATTTTGAATATCCCGCGGATTTTATCATTTCATAAAGCTCATCGTTGGAAAAATAGTTCGAAAGTCCGTCTGTGCAAACGATTATCGCTTCGCCCTCATTCATCGGGAATTCGCAGTAATCGAGGTCGATTATGGACATGACCCCAAGCGCCCTTGTGATAAAATGCTTTTTCGGGTGGAACCTTGCCTCATCGGCGGTAATCTCTCCCCTGTCCACAAGGAGCTGAACAACCGAATGATCCTTTGTGACCTGTTCTATGCCGTTTTCGGTGACATGATACGCCCTGCTGTCGCCCGCATGGACTATATGCGCCATTCCGTCGCAGACTATGGCGGCGACAATGGTCGTTCCCATACCCCGAAGATCCGGGTCGCGCTGGGAACGGTCAAAAACCGAAACGTTTGCCGCAGTGACGGCTGTCTGGAGCATACCCCTTATGGAGTTATCCCCGAATCCGCTTCCATAAGCGGCGGTCACGCTGTCGGTAACGATATCACAGGCGGTGCGGCTTGCGATATTTCCGCCCTTTTCTCCGCCCATTCCGTCACAGACAACCGCAAAAACAGCGTTTTCGCCAAGGACTCCGCAGTTGAAATCGTCCTGGTTCGTTTCGCGGACGTTGCCCGTATCGGTTCTTCCAAAAGCTTTCAGCATATCATTCTTCACCCCTTTTTCCTATTCCTTTGAAATTATGGAACCAGTAGTTCCATGCCCTGCCTATGCGCCAGTTATCAAATCCCTTGACCGTAAGCCGGGCCACTTCGTTGGGAGGCTCCGGTGTTTTGTGTTTTTCTCTGCGGATACTTCCCGCCATTTTGATATATTCGGTAACGTGGTACAAAACCTTTGCCTCCTTCCAAAAAAGCTGCCTATTAGATTATTGTATATCTTATTTCTCTGTATGTCAAATTTTATTCCGAAAGAGTTCCTCCGGCCTCGGTTTTTATCGTGCTTCGGCGTAGCTGTCCGCAGGCGGCGTTGATATCGCTGCCAAGCTCACGGCGAACGGTGGCGTTCTGTCCGTTGTCGTTGAGCAGCTTGCAAAAAGCCTCGACGGATTCGCGTTTTCCGCGTTTATAACCTGTTTCGTTGACCTTGTTCACCGGGATAAGGTTGACGTGCGCCCCCATGCCCTTGAGGAGCTTTATAAGCTCCATGGCGTGCTCGGGCTGATCGTTCACCCCGTCAATAAGCGCATACTCAAAGGAAATTCTGCGTCCGGTGATATCAAAATAATCACGGCAGGCCTTTATGAGTTCCTCAATGGGCCAGCGTTTCGCTATGGGCATGGTTCTGCGGCGTATCTCGTCGTTCGGCGCATGGAGCGAAACCGAAAGTGTAAGCTGGAGTTTCCTTTCCGCAAGCCTGTAAATCATATCGACAAGCCCGCAGGTGGAAAGCGAGATATGGCGCATTCCGAGGTTGAAGCCGTTGTCAGATGTAAGAATCGTGAGGAAATCCATCACGTTGTCAAAGTTATCCAAAGGCTCGCCGATACCCATAAGAACAAGGGAAGCTATTTTTTCTCCGTGTTCTTCCGCGTCCTGCGCCGCAAGATAAACTTCCGAAAGCATTTCCGAAGGGGTAAGGTTTCTGCAAAGTCCTGTCAGGGTCGAAGCGCAGAAGGTACAGCCCATTCTGCAGCCGCATTGGGTGGAAATACAAAGGCTTCCGCCGCGCTTATAAGCCATTCTTACTCCTTCAACGTGCTCGCCGTCCTCAAGGCGGAAAAGATATTTCACAGTTCCGTCGATTTTTGAAACGAGCCTTCGTTCTATGGAAACCTTCGCAAGCGCATATTCCGAAGAAAGCTTTTCCCGCAAAGCCGCCGGAAGATTCGTCATTTCGGAATAATCCCGCACCCGCTTTTCATGAAGCCATGAATATATCTGCTTCGCGCGGAAGGAAGGCTGTCCCATGGCTTTGACTTCTCCGCAAAGCTCTTCGTATGTAAGGGAACGCAGATCCTTCATCATTTCACTTCTTTCCTCAGTTTCGCAAAATAGAAGCCGTCGGAATTGATTTCTCCGGGCATAAGTGTGACGGAATATCCGTCCTTGGAATATTTTTCAAGCTCCTCGGGAAGCTCGCAGGGAACGAGCCCGTCCTCCTCGATAAGGCGCTTCACGACCTGCTCGTTTTCCTCTTTTGAAAGGGTGCAGGTTGAATAGATCATCGTTCCGCCGTCTTTAAGATACTTTGCCGTGGTGGAAGCGATTTTGTACTGTATCTTCGGAAGGGCGGAAATTTCCGCCGGGTCCTTGAATCTGATTTCCGGCTTGCGGCGGATCACGCCGAGCCCCGAACAGGGAACGTCGCAAAGCACCCTGTCAAAAAGACCCATACTCTCGTTATATACCGTGGCATCGTTCGCCTTTGCCTTTACAATATCAAGCCCGAGGCGTTCCGCTCCGTTTTTAACGAGTCCCGCGCGTTTCGGGTGAAGGTCGCAGGCGACTATCTCGCCCTCGTTTTCCATAAGCTCTGCGACGGTAAAAGTCTTTCCGCCCGGGGCCGAGCATACGTCGAGCACCCTCTCTCCTTTTTGAGCACCGACCGCCTTTGCGCAAAGCTGGCTCGAAATATCCTGCACGTGGAAAAGGCCTTTTTTGTATGCTCTTGTGCTTTGCGGCGCGACGGAATTGATCCTGACCGCGCCTTCTATTCCGTCAATGAGCACGGCCGTGACGTTTTCCTCCGCGAGGGTGCTCAAAAGCTCCTCCGGGTTTATTTTCACCGTATTGACTCTCGCAAAAATCGGTACTGAACCCAGTGAAGCCCGAAGTGCCGCTTCGGTCTTTTCGTCGCCGTATTCGCTGCACCATTTCTTACAAAGCCATATCGGGGCGGAATATTCCGCAGAAAGGCGCCCTATCTTATCAAGGCGGGAAAAATCGAATCTCTTCCCGTCACGGATAAACGAACGCAGAATACCGTTCACAAATCCGGAAGCTTTCCCGAAGCCGAGCTGTTTCACCGCTTCAACTGTTTCGTTGGCCGCCGCCATATCCGGAACGGAATTCATATAAATAAGCTGATAAAATCCGATGCGAAGACATTCGAGCACCGCCGGTTCAAGGCTTTCGAGCGGCTTCGCCGAATATTTTTTGATGATTTTATCGAGCGTTATGCGGCGTTCAAGAACACCGTAAAACAGCGCCGAAACAAAAGCTCTGTCACGGTGCTCAAGCTGAGCACCGGAAAGCAGCGCATCGAGCACGATATTCGAAAAGCCGCCTTCGTTAACTCTCAAAAGCGCTTTTACCGCGAGTGTTCTTGTGTTTGCCATAAATCAAAACTTCCTTTTCCTAAAAAATCAGTCTCTTCTTCTGCCGCCGAAAAGAAGAACAAGGCGCAAAAGCTGGGCGAGAGAGGAAACCAGCGCCGCAACGTAAGTGAGCGCCGCCGCTTTGAGCACCTTTTTCGCTCCGTTTATCTCTTCGCCGTAAAGTATCCCGCTGTTCGCGAGGGTGGTTATCGCCCTGTCGGAAGCATTGAACTCAACCGGAAGGGTCACGAGCTGAAAAACAGCAAGGGTGGAAAAAAGAATAATTCCGAGGTTTACAAGATACTGTGAAGAAAAAACGAATCCCAAAAGTATTATGGGGAGATACAGATACGAACCTATCTGGGTCACCGGAATTACCATTTCCCTTATTTTTATGGGTCTGTAACCTACGGCGTGCTGAACGGCGTGACCTGCCTCATGGGCGGCAACTCCCACCGCCGCAATGGAAGTGCTGTTATAAACGCTGTCCGAAAGATTTATAGTATTGTTCTTCGGATTGAAGTTATCCGTAAGGTTGCCGGAAATACGGCGCACCTCCACGTTATAAATTCCGTTCTGGTTAAGGATATATTCGGCAGCCTGTGCGCCGGTCATTCCCCGCATGGTTCCGATTTTGCTGTATTTCTGAAAATTTGTGTTGACCTGGCTCTGTGCCCAAAGTCCGAAAAGAAGCGCAGGGATAATCAGAATAAAATAATAAATATCAAACGTGTAAAAAAACGGCATTTATTTCACCTCATTCTTTTTTACCGAAAGCCGTTCCCTTTTCGAGTCTTCTTCCTCTTATGAAATCGGCGCCGGACATTTTATTTTTGCCCTCCGGCTGTACGGTTATGAATTCAACCGCTCCGTTTTTGCAGCCGACGATGAAACGTTTTTCATCAAGAAGGGTTCCCTCTTCGCCGAAAAAACCTTCGGCGGATCCTGCCTCGTGGATTTTTATGGATTTCCCGTCAAGGAATGTATAAGCCATGGGCCAGGGATTGAGTCCCCTTGCAAGGTTATGAATTTCTTCGGCGGTTTTTGAATAGTCGATCTCGCCCATTTCCTTTTTGAGCATGGGCGCATAGGTAGCTTCTTCCTCGTTCTGCGGTTCGGCTTTGACCTCGCCTTTGTCGAAAAGCTCAAGGGTCTTTTCGATGGATTCCGCGCCGAGCTCGGCCATTCTGTCAAAAAGCTCTCCGGCGGTTTCGTCCTCGCCGATGGGGAGCTCGAATTTCATTATCATATCGCCGGTATCCATGCCCTCCGCCATATACATGGTGGTAATGCCCGTCACCTTGTCGCCGTTTATTACCGACCACTGGATGGGCGCGCTGCCGCGGTATTTCGGAAGAAGGCTTCCGTGGACATTTACGTTGCCGAGGGGCGGAACGTCGAGAAGCTCTTTCGGCAAAATCTTGCCGTATGCCGCAACGACCACGAGGTCGGGCGCAAGCTCTTTCATAATTTCAAGGGCGGTGCCGTCCCGGAGCTTCGCCGGCTGATAAACCGGTATATTATGCTCCATCGCAAGAGCCTTTGTCGCCGTGGGCATTATTATCTGCTTTCTGCCGACGGGTTTATCCGGCTGGGAAAAAACGCCTACGACGTTTCTTCCTGTATCAATAAGTCTTTTAAGGATCGCGGCGGCAAAATCCGGCGTTCCCATAAAGACGATTCTCATGTCTTTCATTATTCCTCACCCTTTTCGACGGTAATATCTTTCGCAAGGTCAACGAAGCAAACTCCGTTGAGGTGGTCGATTTCATGGCAAAAAGCTCTCGCCTTGAGTTCTCTTCCGCTTACTTCGAACCATTCTCCGTTTCTGTCCTGTGCGCGTACTGTTACCGCAAGGGGTCTTGTAACTGTGCCCCATTTCCCCGGGAAGGAAAGGCAGCCTTCGTTACCGGTCTGTTCGCCTGCGGTAGCAATGATTTTCGGGTTGATGAGCTCGATAACGCCGTCCTCATCATAGCAGTCAACGATGCATACCCTTCTCATAATGCCGACCTGCGGTCCCGCGATGCCGACTCCGTCGGCGGCGTGCATGGTTTCGGCCATATCGTCAAGGAGGGTCCAGAGCTTTTCATCAAATTTTTCAACCGGACGGCAAACCTTTCTGAGTATGGGGTCTCCGTCTTTAACTATATTTCTGAGTGCCATTATTTTTCACCTTTCTTCTCAGTTTATATCATAAGGGTCAGCCATGACCTCAATTTTAACAAATTCTTTATTTTTTGAAAATTCTTTCAGAGTTTCGCCCATTGTTTCAAAAAAAGCGTTATCCTGGCGGTATTTCACTATCAGCTTCCAGCGCCATTTATCCGCGATCTTCGCAACGTGGGAAGGCGTCGGCCCAAGTATCCTTATGGGAATATCGGTCTCCGCAACTTTTTCCTCAAGGAGTTTTGAAAAAGCGGCGGCAGCTTCCCTTGTCATCTTTTCGCTTGTTCCGCTGAAAAGAACGGAACCCATGGAACAGAACGGGGGATAAAGCATCACCTTGCGGTTGATTATCTCGTCCTCATAGAACATTCTGTAATCCTGGGCGCAGGAATGTTCTATGACGCTGTGCTCCGGGCTGTGGGTCTGGATATATGCCCTTCCCGAAAGCCTTGCCCTTCCGCATCTTCCGATGACCTGCGTAAGCAGGCTGAACGTGCGTTCATAACTGCGGTAATCTCCGCCGTAAAGGGTCATATCCGCCGCAAGCACGCCGACCAGGGTCACATCAGGGAAATCCAGTCCCTTTGCGACCATCTGCGTTCCGACCATGATATCGTATTTTCCCTCGGCAAAGTCAGCAAAATGCCTGTCATGGCTGAACTTCGCCATGGTGGTGTCAAGGTCCATACGCAGTATCCTCGCATCGGGGAACAGCGCCTGAATCTCGTCCTCGACCTTCTGTGTTCCGCAGCCGGAATACATGACGTATTCGCTGCCGCAGGCATCGCATTTTATGGTTGCGGGCTCGCTGTGACCGCAGTAATGGCACATAAGCCGCCCGTTTGCCCTGTGATATATAAGCGGGATATTGCACCGCGGACAGGATTTTACGGTGCCGCATTCAGCGCATCTCGCAACGGTGTTGTATCCTCTTCTGTTCATCAGCAGAATGGACTGCTGTTTGTTATCGAGGTTGTACCGAACCTCTTCCGCAAGGGCTTCGCTGAGGACTCCCGTCCTTCCGGAAAGCACCTCGTTTTTCATATCCACTATAACCGATTCCGGGAGCTCCGCTCCGCCGTATCTTTCGGTCATTTCAAAAAGCGCGATTTTGCCTTTCTTAGCCTTATAGAAAGTTTCCACGGAAGGCGTTGCCGAAGCGAGCAAAAGCGGAATACCGAGCTTTCTGCTGCGGAAGGCGGCGGCTTCCCTTGCGTGGAATCTCGGCGAGCGGTCGGATTTATAGCTTTGCTCCTGTTCCTCGTCCATTATAATAAGCCCGAGTTCCCTTGCCGGAGCAAAAACCGCCGAGCGCGTTCCGACTATTATCCTCGCCTTTCCGCTTGCGATGCGCTTCCATTCGTCAATGCGCTCTCCGGCTGAAAGTGCCGAATGTACGACGGCGACGGCATCGCCGAAACAGGCGAAAAATTTATTCATCATCTGGGGAGTAAGCGAAATTTCCGGCACCATAAGTATCACCTGATGTCCTTTCGCGATCTCCCTCTGTATCAGCTTTATAAAAACCTGTGTTTTGCCGCTTCCGGTAACGCCGAAAAGCAGTGCGGAACAGCTTTTTTCGCTGTCACAAAGCTCCGCGATGCCTTCAAATGCGGCTTTCTGTTCTTTTGAAAGAATTATGCTTTCCGGGTCGATGCGGCGCACACTGTCTTTGTATGGGCGCCGGAAGGCTTCCTGCTCAAAAAATTCGAGCACGCCTTTCTTTTCGAGTCCTTCCACCACTGCTTTTCCGGCGGCGGTGAAATAGCTTATCTCCTTGACGCAGGCTGCGCCCGCTTCACCAAGAAATTCGAGCACCTCCGCCTGCTTTGGGGTAGCTTTTTTAAGGAGCGAACTCCCCTGCTCCATGGCGGAAAGCTGGGCATCGGAAATGCGGACCATTTTCGTCGTTTCATCGCCGATTTTGCGTTTCGTGCTTTCTTCTCGGCAAAGAAGTCCCCGCTCTGCCATAGAATCAATAAAAACGGAATCCGTAAATCCGAAAGCCTTGTTTATATTTGCGCCTTCCGCGCCGTTTTTCTTTTTCCGGAGCCAGTTTATTATGCGCTGTTCCTCTTCGTCTTCGGAACATTCGCAGTTCGCAAAATATCTGAAAACCGGCTTATAGTTCAGTCCCGGAGGAAGCATCGCCTTGACCGCCTCGAAAAGCGGGCAAAAGGTATGCACCGCAAGATATTCCGCAAGCTCCATCAGTTCTTCAGAAACGACAGGTTCCTCATCAAGAAGAAACGCGATGTTTTTCAGCCTTTTTGGGTTGCCTTCAAAAGCTTCCTCAAGCCCGAAAACCATTCCCTGGCGTTTCTGTCCTCCTGCGCCGAAAGGTACCATTACCCTGCAGCCGGTTTTCACCTTTCCTTCAAGGTGAACCGGAACGGCGTAGTCGAATAATTTATCAAAGCCGAAAGCGGCTTTATCAACGGCTATTTTCGCTATCATAATAAAGCCCCTTTCTTTTTTTCAGAACGGTCAGGGCCGTTCCCTGCGTCTGTTTTCTTTGGTGGCGGATATTATCCGCCCGTTTTTCTGGTACTGCAATCAGGAAAGATCCATATCGTCGATATAAAGATATCCGTTCGTGGCAATGTGGTCTTTTCTTCCCTGAAGGTTATCGCCGAGAAGAAGGTCAAACATTTCTGCGGTTGCCGCCGCTTCGCTTGGAGTAACCTTGATAAGCCGGCGGGTTTCCGGGTTCATTGTCGTAAGCCACATCATGTCCGGTTCGTTTTCACCAAGACCCTTTGAACGCTGTACGGTGTATTTCGCCTTGCCGAGCTTTTCGGTTATCCTCGCCTTTTCCTCTTCGGTATAGGCAAAATAGGTATCTTCCTTACAGGTGATTTCATAGAGCGGAGATTCCGCGATATAGACAAATCCTTCCTCGATAAGGGTCGGGGTAAGGCGGTAAAGCATCGTAAGGATAAGGGTTCTTATCTGGTATCCGTCAACGTCCGCATCGGTGCAGATGACAACTTTGTTCCAGCGGAGATTATCGAGGTCAAACGAGGAAAGCTCCTTGTTGGCCTTGCTCTTGACCTCAACTCCGCAGCCGAGAACCTTGAGGAGGTCGGTTATGATATCGCTTTTGAAAATCTTGTCATAGTCCGCTTTAAGGCAGTTGAGGATTTTTCCGCGGACGGGCATGATCGCCTGGAATTCCGCATCTCTTCCCTGCTTACAGGCGCCCATTGCGGAATCGCCCTCCACGATATAAATTTCCCTGCGCGAGGTATCCTTCGTGCGACAGTCAACGAACTTCTGGACCCTGTTCGTCATATCCATTGTCGCGGTGAGCTTTTTCTTAAGGTTCTGGCGTGTTTTTTCGGCGTTTTCGCGGCTGCGCTTGTTGATGAGCACCTGTTCCGCAACTCTGGCGGCATCATCGGGATTTTCGATGAAATAAACTTCAAGCTGATGCTTGAGGAAATCCGTCATGGCGTCCGCGATGAATTTATTGGTAATTGCCTTTTTGGTCTGGTTCTCATAGGAGGTCTGGGTCGAAAAAGAAGAAGAAACAAGGATAAGGCAGTCCTCGACGTCCTGGAAGTTTATTTTGCTCTCGTTCTTAAGATATTTGCCGTTTGCCTTAAGATATGTGTCTATCTGGCTGACGAAGGCGGATTTTACCGCTTTTTCCGGGGAACCTCCGTGTTCGAGGTGGCTCGAGTTGTGGTAATACTCAATCGCCTTCACTTTATTGGAAAAACAGCAGGCGATCTGCATTTTGACCTTGTAATCCGGCTTGTCCTCGCGGTCGCGTCCGGTTCTTTCTCCCTGCCAATACTGGGTTCCGGTAAGGGTCGCTTCCGTTCCGGCAATTTCCTTTACATAGTCGCTGATGCCGTTTTCATAGACGTATTCATAAGTTTCAAAGCCGCCTGTAAGCTTCTGATCCCGGAGAACAAAAATGATTCCCGGGTTTACGACGGCCTGGCGCTTGATGGCTTCCTGATACCATTCAAGGGGAACCGCGATATCGGTAAAAACCTCATTATCGGGCTTCCAATGTATCTTGGAACCCGTCTTTCGCTTTGTCGTAGCTTCTTTGGCAAGTCCGCCGACGTTTTCGCCGTTTTCGAAATGGAGTTTATAAATAAATCCGTCGCGGCAAATTTCCGCGTCCATCCATTTTGAAGCATACTGGGTCGCGCAAAGGCCGAGTCCGTTAAGACCGAGCGAAAATTCATAGTCGCCTTCACTTTCATATTTGCCGCCGGCATAAAGCTCGCAGAAAAGCAGCTCCCAGTTATAGCGCTGTTCGTTGTTGTTCCAGTCAACCGGGCAGCCGCGTCCAAAGTCCTCGACCTCGATCGAACCGTCGTTATAACGGCTGACGATGATTTTTTCGCCGTAGCCGGCTCTTGCCTCGTCGATAGCGTTGGAAATAATCTCAAAAGCGGCGTGTTCACAGCCTTCGATTCCGTCCGAACCGAAAATTACAGCCGGGCGTCTTCTGACCCTTTCCGCGCCTCTTAATGTCTGTATGCTTTCGTTTGTGTATTCTTCGCGTTTCTTTGCCATTTCTTCCTCCGGTACATAAAATTCCAAATTATATTATATAATATTTTCCGCTTTTTTTCAATTAATATATTATTA
>CAZOOL010000028.1:0-14631 GCA_964581405.1 uncultured Oscillospiraceae bacterium
GGGCTTACCGGACCTGCCGGTCCGCAGGGTCCTGCCGGCGGCGTTCTCGGATTTGCCGATTTTTACGCCTTGATGCCACCGGACAACGATGATACTATTGAAATCGGTGACGACGTTGATTTTCCTCAAAACGGTCCGAACAGCGGTACCGGTATTTCCCGTGCGAGCGATTCCTCTTTCACCCTTGCAGATATCGGCAGCTATCAGGTTCTCTTTGAGGTAAGCGTCACCGAAGCCGGTCAGCTCGTTCTCACCCTTAACGGAGAAGAACTCCCTTATACTCTTGTGGGGCGCGCTACCGGAACTTCCCAGATAATCGGAATGTCCATCGTAACGACTTCTTCCGCAAACTCCATCCTGACTGTACGCAACCCGGAAGGAACTTCCGCCGCACTTACGATCACCCCCGCCGCCGGAGGTCCCAACCCTGTTTCTGCCCATGTTGTAATAATTCAGATCCAGTAAAACACAAAAGCGCAAACTGCCGCTTTCCTTTAAGGGGCGGCGGTTTGCGTTTTTTGAATTTTATACCTTTTTTACGAAATTTTTTTCATTTTTCCTGTTGACATCAGCGAGTAAAAGTGCTAAAGTGAATAACATATTGTTAAAGGCTTTGACGAAGACGGTCGGAACGGCGGACCAACAGAGAACCGGTGGATGGTGCGAACCGGCGGCTGCTTGACCATGGACTTATCACTTCCGAGCCGGAACCCGAAAGGTTTCTTCAAACCGAGTAGATGTTTCCCGTTTTTCCGCGTTAAGGAATAGGGCTTGACAGAGCCTGAAGGCGGCAGTTACCGACTGCAATTTGAGTGGTACCGCGGATAAAGTTATTTTTTACCCGTCTCAAGATTTATTCTTGGGACGGTTTTTTTACAATCAAAAAAGGCAGAAAACCTTTTTTCTGCCGGAAAGGACAGACTTTTATGAAAAAACTCACAGAACAATCCCTCATGGAGATCTCTCAGCGAATTCGTGAAATGCGTGAAATCGTCGGCTATTCTCCTGCACAGCTTGCTGAACGCACTGATGTTTCGGAGGAAACCTATCGAATTTATGAGAGCGGAAAAGTCGATCTTCCTTTCTCCTTCCTTCATAAATGCGCCCTTGCCTTCGGTCTTGAGCTTACCGAACTTCTCGAAGGTCACGCTTCCAATCTTTCGAGCTATACCGTCACAAGAAAAGGCGAAGGACTTGTTACCGCGGAAGAAAACGGCATAAGTATCCAGAACCTTGCCCCCATGTTCCAAAAAAAGCTCGGTGCTCCCTATTGGGTAACCTATAAATATTCCGAAGATCTTCAGGATAAACCCATACATACCGCGACCCATGCCGGACAGGAATTTGACCTTGTTATCAAAGGTTCCCTCAAAGTTCAGGTGGGCGACCACACCGAAGTACTCAGCGAAGGCGACAGCATCTTCTATAAATCCTCAACCCCTCACGGAATGATCGCCGTCGGCGGAGAGGACTGCACCTTCCTCGCAATGGTAATGGCGGATAAAAAGCCCGAAAAGGCGGATTACATCATCCCCAAAAAATCCACCCACGAAAACGACCTCATCTGCAACTCCTTCGTTCATGCCGATACAGATGAAAACGGATATCCCACCAAGCTCCACTTCACCAATACCGACCAGTTCAACTTTGCTTTCGATATCGTTGATGAACTCGGACGCCAGCAGCCGGATAAGGTTGCAATGGTTCACGTTGCCAATGACCTCACCGAAAACACCTATACTTTCAGGGATATGAAAGAAAAATCCGCCCAGGTCGCGAACTATTTCACCTCTCTCGGAATCAAAAAAGGCGATACGGTCATGCTCGTCCTCAAACGCCACGCTGAATTCTGGTTCTCCATTCTTGCCCTTCACAAAATCGGCGCAATCGTAATTCCCGCCACCGACCAGCTTCTCCAGCACGACTTTGAATACCGTTATAAAGCCGCCGACGTAAAAGCCGTCGTCTGCACTTCCGTCGGCGATACCGCTCATCAGGCGGAGCTTGCCTGCGAAGCCTATGGCAGCCCCATCACCAAAATCATCGTTGGCGAACCCAGAGAAGGCTGGCATGATTTCAGAAGCGAATATCCTCTCTTCAGCCGCCGCCTCCACAGAACCGAAGACACCCCCTGCGGCGATGACCCGATGCTTATGTTCTTCACTTCCGGCACCACCGGATATCCCAAAATCGCTACTCACAGCTACAAATATCCTCTCGGACATTTCGTCACCGCAAAATACTGGCACTGGGTACGCAGGGACGGACTCCATTTCACCATTTCCGATACCGGCTGGGGCAAAGCTCTCTGGGGCAAGCTCTATGGTCAGTGGCTCTGTGAAAGCGCCGTATTCACCTATGACTTCGACAGATTTGACGCATCGAAGATTCTTCCCATGTTCGCCAAATATCATATCACTACCTTCTGCGCGCCGCCGACCATGTACCGTATGCTCATAAAGCAGGATCTTTCCAAATACGATCTTTCCTCCATTGAGCACGCAACCACCGCAGGCGAAGCGCTCAACCCCGAAGTTTTCTATCAGTTTGAAAAAGCAACCGGACTTCGCATCGCGGAGGGCTTCGGTCAGACCGAAACGACCCTTACCCTTGCGAACCTCACCGGCGGACTCCTCAAGCCCGGTTCCATGGGCAGACCCACTCCGGGCTACAACATCGACCTTGTTGACGCCGACGGAAACTCTGTTCCCACCGGTGAAAACGGCGAAATCGTCGTCAGAACCGATGAATCCGTTCCCTGCGGTCTGTTCCTCGGCTATCATAAAGAACCCGATAAGACCGATGCTGCATGGCATGACGGAATGTATCATACCGGCGACCTTGCATGGCGTGATGAGGACGGCTACTTCTGGTATGTCGGCAGAGCGGATGACGTCATCAAATCCTCCGGCTACCGCATCGGACCGTTTGAGATCGAAAACGTCATCATGGAGCTCCCTTATGTTCTCGAATGCGGCGTCTGTGCCGCACCGGATGAGGTTCGCGGACAGGTTGTCAAAGCCTGCATAGTCCTCGTCAAAGGCACGGAACCCACCGAAGAACTCAAAAAGGAAATCCAGAGCTACGTCAAAACCCATACCGCACCTTATAAATACCCGAGAATCGTTGAATTCCGCGAAGAGCTTCCCAAAACCATCAGCGGCAAGATCCAGAGAAACAAACTGTAATCCTGTTAGATCCCATTTGGCAAATAACATATTTTTTACAAATTTCTCTTTTTTACTTGACAATAAAATAATCAAGTGCTATGATTCTTTTATTATAAAGGCCTTGACGAAGAGTGCATAAAACAGTTTCTCACCTTCAGAAAGTCGGCGTTCTGATGCGAGCCGATGATGAGCGTTTTGTGCTGTAGCTTCCGAGCCGAAGAGAAGAAAGCGTTTTATCGCAAGTAGAACTCTTCCGCGTCAGCTGCGTTAGTGCTTAGGGTTTGTTTGAACCCGATGAGAGGCGTTTTTGCAACAGCAAACGCAATTTGAGTGGTACCGCGGGTATGTTTTATAAACAGCTCGTCTCAAAGAATCATTTCTTTGGGACGGGCTTTTTTGTTTCTTCCCAAAAGAATCGGAGGACTTAAAAATGCATACGGAAAAACACATCACTGGACTTGAACTGAAAATTCGAGAAATGGCGGAACGTATCCGTGCCCTTCGCGAAATAACCGGGCTTTCCACCGCCGAAATGGCGCAGCGCACCGGCGTTTCCGAGGAAGAATACATTCTTTGCGAAGCCGGACAAAGCGACCTTAACTTCGCTTTCCTCTATCGCTGCTCGCTGAGCCTTGGGGTTGACGTAACCGACATTATCGAGGGACAGAGCCCGAAGCTCCGCGGCTATACCGTTACCCGCGCCGGACAGGGGCAGAAAATCGAACAGGCCCACGGAATGGTTTATTATAACATGGCTTCCGATTTCCGCAACCGTATTTCCGAACCGCTTTTTGTTATCAACAAATACAGCGAGGAAGCAGAACACAGCGATATCGCCCTTACGACCCATGACGGTCAGGAATGTGACCTCGTCGTTGAGGGCAGCATGAAAATCCAGATCGGCGAACACACCGAAATTCTTCACAAAGGTGACTGTATCTATTTTGACAGCTCCACTCCCCACGGAATGGTTGCCGTCGGCGGTGAGGACTGTATTTTCTATGCCATCGTCCTTACCCCACAAAAGGAAACTTCCACCCATAAAGCCGCCATTATGCCAAACGCTCCCCATCGTTCCGACGATACCGAGCGCGTTTACAACAAATTCATCACCACCGAAAAGGATTCCAACGGTCTTTGCAGGAAGATTTCCTTCAGAAACGAAGAAAAATTCAACTTCGCTTATGACGTTGTTGATGCTCTCGGCCGGGAACAGCCGGATAAACTGGCAATGCTCCATATTTCCAACGACGGAACCGAGCGCCGCTTCACCTTCCGGGATATAAAGAAAGAATCCGGCAGAGCCGCAAACTATTTCAAATCCCTCGGAATCAAGCGCGGCGATAAGGTCATGCTCGTCCTCAAGCGCCATTACCAGTTCTGGTTTGCGATTCTTGCGCTCCATAAAATAGGCGCAATTGCTATTCCCGCAACAAATCAGCTCCTCGAGCACGACTTTGAATACCGCTTCAACTCCGCGGGAATCAGCGCAATCCTCTGCACCGCGGACGGCGAAACCGCCGAGGCTGTTGATAAAGCCGCCGCGAACAGCCCTTCCCTTACCACTAAAATCATCGTCAACGGCAGCCGCGAAGGCTGGTTCAATTTCGACGAGGATTACACCATGTTCTCCAGCTCCTTCCGCAGAAATGAGGAAACTCCCTGCGGAAACGACCCCATGCTCATGTTCTTTACCAGCGGCACTTCCGGATATCCGAAAATCGCCGCCCATAACTATAAATATCCTCTCGGTCATTTCATCACCGCAAAATACTGGCATTGCGTTGACCCGGAGGGTCTGCACCTCACCATTTCCGATACCGGCTGGGCAAAATCCCTTTGGGGCAAGCTTTACGGTCAATGGCTCTGCGAAGCGCCGATTTTCGTCTATGACTTCGACCGCTTCGATGCAGAAAAGATCCTTCCCATGTTCGCAAAATACCATATCACCACCTTCTGTGCTCCGCCAACCATGTATCGTATGCTCATTAAGCAGGATCTCAGCCGATTCGACCTTTCCTCTATCAAGCACGCCTCCATTGCCGGCGAAGCCCTTAACCCGGAGGTTTTCCGCCAGTTTGAAAACGCAACCGGTCTTCAAATCATGGAAGGCTTCGGTCAGAGCGAATCCACCCTTATCATCGGCAACCTCTCCGGCGGCAGCCATAAAATCGGTTCCATGGGCAAGCCCGTTCCTCTTTACGACGTTCATCTCCTTGATGCCGACGGCAACGAGGTCGCCGCAGGCGATACCGGTGAAATCTGCATCAATATCAGCAAGGGTCTTCCCTGCGGTCTGAGCTATCAGTATTTCGGCAGCCCCGAAAAGACCGCCGAAACCTGGCACGACGGATTCTATCACACCGGCGACCTTGCCTGGAAGGACGAGGACGGATTTTTCTGGTACGTCGGAAGAGCCGATGACCTTATCAAATCCAGCGGTTACCGCATCGGACCGTTTGAGATCGAAAACGTCATTATGGAGCTCCCCTACGTTCTTGAATGCGGTGTTTGCGCCGCGCCGGATGAAGTACGCGGACAGGTCGTCAAAGCCTGCATCGTGCTCACCAAAGGCACCGAACCCACCGATGAACTCAAAAAAGAAATTCAGAACTACGTCAAATCCCATACCGCTCCTTATAAATACCCCCGCATAGTGGAATTCCGCACCGAACTTCCTAAAACCACAAGCGGAAAAATCATAAGAAGCAAACTTTGATTTTTTCAGCTCCTCAGAGGAGGAGCTGTCACCGAAGGTGACTGAGGAGGGATAATCAATGACCAATATAGATATGCGCTCCGCGTTACCTGATAATCCCTCATCCACCGTGCCTACGGCAACGGTCCCCCTTCCCCTCTGGGAAGGCTATATTAGGAGGTGATTCCTCTGGAAATCAAAAGACTGACACTTTTTGCCGGGCATTACGGCAGCGGAAAAACCAATATCGCCGTAAACTATGCCCTTATGCTCCGTGAACAGAACCTTCCCGTCACCGTTGCGGATCTTGATATCGTAAATCCGTATTTCCGCACCCTTGACAGCGAAGCTGTTTTCCGCGAGCACGGAATAAAGCTTATCTGCTCACAGTTCGCAAACAGCAACGTCGATGCTCCCGCAATGCCGAAAGAGGTTTATACTCTTATTGACGGGCGAAGCGAATACGGCGTTCTTGATATCGGCGGCGACGACAGAGGCGCTCTCGCGCTCGGAAGATACGTTCCCTCCATAGTCGAGGAAAACGATTACGAAATGCTGCTCGTCGTCAACAAAGCAAGGCCTCTCACCCGGAACGTTCCGGATACCCTCGAGGTCGTCGACGAGATGGTTTCGGCCTGCAAGCTTCCCTTTACCGGAATCGTCAACAACACCAACCTCGGCCCGGAAACCACCGCCGACGACGTTCTTTCAAGCGTTGAATACGCCGAAGGCGTTTCAAAAGCCCTCGGTATTCCCGTAAAAATGACCTGCTGTGACGAAAAACTTTATGAAGAACTGAAAGACAGGGTGGAAAATCTTTTTCCCCTTTCGCTTCAGAAATTATACTATCATCTTAATAATTAATACGGAGGTGTCCTTACTTTGGCAAAACTTACATTCAAAGAAGAACTTTGCAAAGGCTGCGGTCTTTGCGTCAATGCCTGCCCCAAAAAGATTCTCCAGCTTTCGAGAGACCGACTTAATCAGAAAGGCCATTCTCCCGTTGAAATCATCGATCAGGAAAAATGCATCGGCTGCGCTTTCTGTGCCACAATGTGCCCGGACTGCGTAATCACCGTTGAAAAATAAGGAGGCGGAAATATGCAGGAAAAAGTATTGATGAAGGGCAACGAAGCCCTTGCCGAAGCGGCCATCCTTGCCGGATGCCGCCATTACTTCGGATATCCCATCACCCCCCAGACGGAGGTTGCGGCATATATGTCCAAAAAGATGCCGAAAATCGGCGGCGTTTTCCTCCAGGCTGAAAGCGAAATTGCCGCTATCAACATGGTTTACGGCGTTGCCGCCACCGGAAAACGCGCCATGACCTCCTCCTCAAGCCCCGGCATCGCCCTTAAATGCGAAGGTATTTCCTATCTTGCAGGTTCCGACCTTCCTGCGCTCATCGTCAACGTACAGCGCGGCGGTCCCGGTCTCGGCGGAATCCAGCCTTCCCAGTCCGACTATTTCCTTGCGACCCGCGGTCCCGGTCACGGTGACTTCCACGTAATCGTTCTTGCGCCCGCTTCCGTCCAGGAAATGGCTGATATGACCCTCAAAGGCTTCGAGCTTGCGGATAAATACCGTATGCCCTGTATGCTCCTTGCGGACGGCACCATGGGACAGATGATGGAGCCCGTCGTTCTTCCCGACCCCGTTGAAATCGACAAAACCCCGAAGGACTGGGCCGTCACCGGCACCGAATGCAAACGCGAACACCATATCGTAAATTCCCTCTATCTTTCCCCGAAAAAACTCGAGGATATCAACCTCGAGCGTTACGAAAGATATAAGAAAATCGAAGAGGAAGAATGTCTTTGGGAAGAATTCATGATGGAAGATGCTGAAATCTGCATCGTTTCCTGCGGAATCACCGCCCGCGTTTCCCGCAACGCGATCCTCGAAGCCAGAAAACAGGGCATCAAGGTCGGCATGATAAGACCCATCACCCTCTGGCCTTTCCCAAAAAAGCCTCTTCTTGCGGCTGCCGATAAAGTAAAATCCTTCATCTCCGTTGAACTCAATATGGGACAGATGAAAGAGGATATCGAACTTGCGATCCGCTGCAAAAAGCCCGTTTACGGCTGCACCAGAGTCGGCGGCATGATCACCACCGTTGATGATATTCTTGCGGCAATCAAATCCGCCGCAGAGAAAGGAGAGGAATAATCATGGCAGTTGTTTTTGAAAAACCGAAAGCACTTACCGATGCGGTCCTGCATTACTGCCCCGGCTGCACACACGGAATTGTTCACCGCCTTGTTGCGGAAGTTATCGATGAACTCGGAATCGAAGGCAGAACCATAGGTATCGCTCCGGTTGGCTGTTCTGTTATGGCTTATGATTATTTCACCGTTGATATGGTCGAAGCCGCCCACGGAAGAGCGCCGGCAGTAGCAACCGGCGTAAAGCGTTCCGACCCGAGCAAAATCGTATTTACATATCAGGGCGACGGCGACCTTGCTTCCATCGGTATGTGCGAAACAGTCCATTCCGCCGCAAGAGGTGAAAACATCACCATCATCTTCATAAATAACGCCATTTACGGAATGACCGGCGGCCAGATGGCGCCCACTTCCCTTCCGGGACAGGTCACCCAGACTTCTCCCTATGGCAGAAACACCGAAACCCAGGGCTTCCCTATCCGTGTCTGCGAACTCCTCAGCGAGCTTGACGGTCCGGCATATCTTGAACGCGTTACCGTCAACAACGTAAAAAACGTCCGCAACGCAAAAAAAGCGATCAAAAAGGCTTTCCAGAATCAGATTGACGGAAAAGGCTTCTCCCTTGTGGAGGTTCTTTCTTCCTGCCCGACCAACTGGGGCATGACTCCCCAAAAGGCGCTCGACTGGATCGACGAAAAAATGATTCCCTATTATCCCCTCGGCGTATATCGTGATAAGGACGGTGAAAACAATGGCTGAACATCAGATAGTTATTGCCGGATTCGGCGGACAGGGTCTTCTTTTTTCCGGTAAGGTTCTTGCATACGCAGGTCTTGCGGAAGACCGTCAGCTAAGCTGGCTTCCCTCCTATGGCCCGGAAATGCGCGGAGGCACCGCAAACTGCAACGTAATCCTTTCCGATGAACCCATCGGTTCCCCCATTGTTGACCACCCGAACGTCGCCATGGTCATGAATAATCCTTCCCTCGATAAATACGAGGGCATGGTCGCTCCCGGCGGAAAGCTTTTTGTGGATTCCGCACTCATCACCAGAAAAGTCGAACGCAACGACATCGAAGTTTATTATATCCCCGCAACCCAGCTTGCAAAGGATATGGGCGCGCCCACCCTTGCAAATATGATACTTCTCGGTGCGCTCGTCAAAGAAACCGGCTGTGTTTCCGAGGAAAATTTTGAAGCAGGTCTTCGCCATGCGGTTCCCCCGAGAAAGGCAGACCTCATAGACCTCAACCTCAAAGCCATCGAAATCGGCAAAAACTACAAACAGGACTGATCGAAAGAAGGAACATCAAAATGGAATTCACTTTTCCTGTAACATATACCACCAATCCAAAAACCAAACCCTCCGATGAAAGCAAACTCGGCTTCGGAAGATCTTTCAGCGACCACATGTTCCTTATGAACTATACCGCCGGCGAAGGCTGGCACGATGCGAGGATCGTTCCCTATGCCCCCATCGAACTCGACCCCAGCTGCATGGTGCTCCACTACGCTCAGGAGGTTTTTGAAGGAATGAAAGCATACCGCTGGGCAGACGGTTCCATTCATCTCTTCCGTCCTTATGAAAACGCAAAGCGTATGCAGAATTCAAACGAGCGCCTTTGTATGCCCGCCGTTCCGGAAGAAACTTTCGTTCAGGCTATCAAGGAGCTTGTCACCGTTGATGCTGAATGGGTTCCCCATAATCCCGGAACTTCCCTTTATATCAGACCCTTCATCTTCGCAACCGATGCGCATCTTGGCGTTCATTCTTCCGCAACTTATCTTTTCTGCATAATCTGCAGCCCTTCCGGTTCCTATTATCCCAACGGAATGAGCCCCGTTGACATCTATGTTGAAAGCCGCGACGTCCGCGCGGTCCGCGGCGGTACCGGTTTCGCCAAATGCGGCGGAAACTATGCGGCTTCCCTCCGTGCCGGACAGGAAGCAGAGAAAAAGGGATATGTCCAGGTTCTCTGGCTCGACGGCGTTGAACGCAAATACGTCGAGGAAGTCGGCGCCATGAACGTCATGTTCAAGGTAAACGGCAAAGTCATCACTCCCATGCTCAGCGGTTCCATTCTTCCCGGCGTTACAAGGAAGAGCTGCATTGACCTTATCAGAAGTTGGGGCATCGAAGTCGAGGAACGCCTCGTCACCGCGGAAGAACTCTTTGAAGCTGCCGAAAACGGCACCCTCGAGGAAGCATGGGGCTGCGGCACCGCTGCCGTTATATCCCCCATCGGTTCCATGGGCTGGGAGGACAAAAAAGCCGTTATCAACGGCGGCAAAATCGGCCCCACCGCCCAGAAGCTTTATGATACCCTTTACGGAATCCAGAGCGGAAATGTCGAAGATACCCTCGGCTGGACTCTTAAAGTATGCGACTGATGCATAATATACATACACTTGCCGCATAAATATTCACTTTATTACAAGTTTATTATTGACAAAATCACAAAAAAGTGGTTGAATAGATTTATTAATTTAATTTTCGACCGAACTTTTTTAAGGTCAGCGTTTTTTATCCCGGGGGCCTTTATCAAAAGGCTTCCCGGGCTTTTTTATATTCCACAAAAAGGAGATGTTAAGATGAGGAACATCAGAATCAGTGACGTAACCATGAAACAGACCGGAAAAGGCATTGACTTTTCCCTTAGCTTCAGAGAGAAGATTGAGCTTGCAAAACTACTCGATCGACTCGAGGTATCCGTTATTGAGCTACATCCCATCGAAAATCTCAAAATCGACAGCCTGCTTATAAAATCCATTGCCGGCGCGGTCAAAAACGCCGTTGTTGCCGTTCCTGTCGCTCTCGGGGACGATGGTCCGGAAAAAGTCTGGAACGCGCTTAAGGAGGCAAAAAAGCCCAGACTTCAGGTCTGTGCCCCGACCAGTCCCGTCCAGATGGAATATCTTTCCCATAAAAAACCGGAAGCCATGCTCGAAGCAATAAAGAGCACCGTTTCCGCCTGCAGGTCTCTTTGCGGCGACGTTGAATTTGTCGCCGGCGACGCAACCAGAAGCGACGAAGCATTCCTTGAAGCCGCCGTAAAAGCCGCCATAGAATCCGGCGCAGCCACCGTAACTTTCTGTGATACAGCCGGCGTTATGCTTCCGGATGAATTTTCCGCTTTCCTTGAAAAAATCAAAACGGCAGTCCCCGAGCTTGAAAGCGTTTCCATCGGCGTAAGCTGTTCCGACGCTCTCTCCATGGCTGATTCCTGCGCGGTTTCCGCCGTTCGCTGCGGAGCTTCGGAAGTAAAGGCCACCGCCGTTGCCACCGATAACGTCCGCCTTGCGAAAATCGCGAAGATCCTCGCTGCAAAAGGCAGCGCATTCGATGCCTGCGGCGAAGTTCGCATGGCCGAAATAAACCGTGTCATCTCACAGATCGAGCGCCTTTGCCACAGCGGCAAAAGTAAAAACTCTCCTTTCGATGACAGCGTCCGTGATGAAAGCGGATTGGTGCTCACCGAGCACGATGATATTTCCGCCGTGCTCAAAGCCGCCGAAAGCCTCGGCTATGAACTTTCCGAAGAGGACGGAATCAAAGTTTATGAAGCATTCAAACAGATTGCCGTGCTCAAAAAGAAAGTGGGTTCAAAGGAACTGGACGCAATCGTCGCTTCTTCCGCGCTCCAGGTTCCGCCAACATACAAGCTTGAAAGCTATGTAATCAACGCAAGCAATGTTCTCACCTCTTCCGCGCATTTGCGTATCCTCAAGGGTGAGCACGCCCTCGAAGGCATCTGTATAGGCGATGGACCTATCGATGCTTCCTTCCTCGCCATTGAGCAGATCATCGGGCTCCATTACGAACTGGACGATTTCCAGATCCAGTCCGTTACCGAAGGCCGCGAAGCAATGGGACAGACCGTTGTAAAGCTTCTTTCCAACGGCAAGCTCTATTCCGGACGCGGAACTTCCACCGATATAGTCGGCGCAAGTATTCTCGCCTATCTCAATGCGCTCAACAAAATCGTTTATGAGGAGGAAAACGCATGAATCTTTCTTTCTCAACAAGAGGCTGGTCCTCTCTCGGCTTTGATGAACTTATAGAAACCGCGGACGAAATGCGCTTTTCCGGAATTGAGCTTTATAACATTCACAAACGCTTCGATTTAATGGAAAAAGGCGCTCCGCTCCATAAATACAATACCGCCGCAACCGTAAGAACGCTTCGTGAGCGCGGAATAAAAATCCCCTGCCTTGATACTTCTCTTGATATTTCTCTTGAGCGTATCAGCGACAGCATGATTAAAGGCACAATCGACACCGCACAAAACCTCAAGGTCCCCTATGTCTGTGTTGTTGCGCTTAATGACAACGAAGATTTTGTAAAAGCACATCTTGCCGACCTTATCGATTATGCTGAAGTCGCAGGAGTTACGCTTCTTATCAAAACAAGCGGAATTTATTCCGATACTTCAAGACTCCGCGACCTTCTCAACGAATTCGCTTCCGATAATCTCGGCGCACTTTGGGATATGCACCATCCCTACCGCACCAACGGCGAATCCGCGGATAAGACCATCCGCAACCTCGGTGCATACGTAAAACACGTCCATCTCCGCGATTCCGATGACGAAGATACATATAACCTCATCGGCGAGGGCAATATGCCCATCGGTGAAATGATGCGCGCCCTTTCTTCCATCGACTATAACGGTTTTATTTCCCTTGAATGGAAACCGGAATGGATGGAAGATCTTCAGGAATACGAGGTGATCTTCCCTCATTTTGTAAACTATATGAGCCGCTTTGAAAGCCCGAGAGGAAAAAAGAGAAGCCTTTATTATAACCACGACCACAGCGGTCAGTACGTCTGGAAAAAGGATTCCCTTATTGATCTCACCTTCCCGCAGGTTCTTGATAAAATGGTGGAGGAATTCCCCGACCAGTATGCCTTCAAATACACCACTCTTGATTATACGAGAACTTATTCCGAGTTCCGTGAAGACGTTGACCGCTTTGCCCGCGCCCTTGTTTCCATGGGCGTAAAAGCAGGCAGCAAGGTTGCAATCTGGGCAACGAACGTTCCCGCATGGTACATCACCTTCTGGGCGGCAACCAAAATCGGCGCTGTGCTCGTCACCGTCAATACCGCATATAAAATTCACGAGGCAGAATATCTGCTTTCCCAGTCGGATACCCATACCCTCGTTATGATCGAATCCTGCCTTGATTCCAACTATGCCCAGATCATCAACGAGCTTTGCCCCGAAATCAAAAACACAAAACCGGGCGCTCCGCTCCACTGCAAAAAGCTCCCGTTCCTTCGCAACGTAATAACCGTCGGTTTCAAACAGCCCGGCTGCCTTGAATTCGACGAAGCCATGAAGCGTGCCGATGCGGTTTCCGAGGAAGAAATCGCGAGAATGGCCGCGGCAGTTCGTCCGGACGACGTTTGCAATATGCAGTACACCAGCGGCACCACCGGATTCCCCAAAGGCGTTATGCTCACCCATTATAACGTCGTAAACAACGGCAAGTGCATAGGCGACAGAATGGGGCTTTCCACTGCGGACCGCATGATGATACAGGTCCCCATGTTCCATTGCTTCGGAATGGTTCTCGCAATGACAGCTTCCATGACCCACGGAACGACCATTTGTCCTCTGCCCTATTTTTCCGCAAAAAGCTCCCTTACCTGTATCAATCAGGAGCGCATAACCTGTTTCCACGGCGTTCCGACAATGTTCATCGCCATGTTCAACCACCCGGATTACAGAAAAACCGATTTTTCCTATATGCGCACCGGAATCATGGCCGGAGCAGGCTGCCCGCCCGAACTTATGAGAAGGGCCGCCCAACCGGACGAAATGAATATGCGCGGCATAGTGAGCGTTTACGGCCAGACGGAATCTTCTCCCGGAAGCACCATGTCCAGTTGGGAAGACCCGCTTGACCTTCGCTGTGAAACAGTCGGCTATAATTTCCCCCACGTTGAAACAAAGGTCATCGACCCGGAAACCGGCGACGAAGTTCCCAACGGAACCAACGGCGAATTCTGCTCCCGCGGATACAACCTTATGAAGGGCTATTACAAAATGCCCGAAGCCACCGCCGGAACTATCGACGCCGAAGGCTGGCTCCATTCCGGAGACCTTGCCTGCCGTGAGGACGACGGCACATATAAAATCACCGGACGCCTCAAAGATATGATCATCCGCGGCGGTGAAAACATCTATCCCAAAGAGATAGAGGAATTCATCTATACCCACGAAAAAGTCCGCGACGTACAGGTTATCGGTGTTCCGGATAAAAAATACGGCGAGGAGATCATGGCCCAGATCGTTCTTAAAGAACCGGGCAGCATGACCGTTGAGGAAATGGCTGATTATATCAAAGGACGCCTTGCCCGCCACAAAGTTCCGAGATACATCGAATTTGTCGATGGCTTCCCGATGAATGCCGCAGGCAAAATACTCAAATACAAAATGCGCGAGGACGCCGCAAAACGCCTTGGGCTCGAAAACGCCGTTTCCATTGATACCGGCAAAATTCAGAAATAATAATTCCAACAAAAAAGATACAGCAATTTCGCTGTATCTTTTCTTGTTTATAATAAAATTTGTGCTATAATCGAATTGAC
>CAZOOL010000029.1:0-14420 GCA_964581405.1 uncultured Oscillospiraceae bacterium
ATCGAACTCGATATCGAGAATGCTTACGGTATCGCCTTCATTGATGCCCATTTCCTCGAGCTTGTCAATGATTCCGGAAAGGCGGAGAACACGCTGGAAATACTGGAGGGATTCATAGTCGTCAAGGTCAACGTAACCGAGGGCGTGCATGAGCCAGGGTGCTTCAACAACATAGATTCCGTCCTCGATATGGATTTTGAATTCCTGTTTTTCGGTGATCTCCTCGCGGGTGGGCTCTTCGACCTCGTATCTTACGATGGGCGGAAGCTTTGCGAGTTCCGCAGCAACGGCGTTGATGAGTTCCTTTACGCCTTCGCCGGTGGCGGCGGAGATAAGATAGGTTTTGAAGCCGTTTTCCTCGGCAAATTCATTGAATTCGTCGATCATTTCCTCGATGGCGGCGTCCGCCTTGTTGAGGGCAACGATCTGGGGACGCTTTGCAAGTTCGGGGTTGAATTTTTCGAGCTCGTAGTTTATCTGCTTGTAATCGTCTATGGGGTCGCGGTCGTCCATGGCGGAGATATCGACCACATGGAGAATAAGGCGGCAGCGTTCAACGTGGCGGAGGAAGTCATGGCCAAGGCCAATGCCTTCGGAAGCGCCTTCGATAAGACCGGGGATATCAGCCATTACGAAAGAATTGCCCGCATCCATCTTTACAACGCCGAGAACGGGAGTAAGGGTGGTGAAGGGGTAGTTTGCTATTTCCGGTTTCGCGGCGGAAACGACGGAAATAAGGGTGGATTTTCCGACATTGGGGAATCCCACAAGACCGACGTCCGCAAGGAGCTTGAGTTCGAGGGTGACCTCAAATTCTTCGCCGGGGAAGCCGGGCTTCGCGAATTTGGGTATCTGGCGGGTGGGGGAGGCGAAATGCTGGTTGCCCCAGCCGCCTTTGCCGCCTTTTGCGACGATATGGGGTTCTTTATCGGAAATATCCGCAAGGATCCTTCCGGTTCCGGCTTCACGGATAAGAGTTCCCACGGGAACCTTTATAACGAGGTCGGGAGCGGATTTTCCGGTCATGTTGCTGCCGGAGCCGTTTTTGCCGTTTTCGGCAATATAGCGTTTTCTGTATTTGAAATCAATAAGGCTGTTAATGTTGGTATCGCCGACAAAGACGACGTTTCCGCCTCTGCCGCCGTCACCGCCGTCGGGACCGCCGGCGTTTACGTACTTTTCGCGGTGGAAAGTGCAAGCGCCGTTGCCGCCGTCGCCGGCCTTGATTCTGATTTTCGCGGTATCGACAAACATTTTTGTACCTCCGAATTTTATGGGAATGCGGTGTTTGGTTTTTCTGAAAGTTAAGGCAAAGAGAAATTAAAAAGGGACGGTTTGGCCGTCCCTTTTTTCAAGGCGAACAATTACTGTTCGACAGGATATACGCTTACCTTTTTGCGGTCTGCGCCAAGGCGTTCAAATCTTACAACACCATCGGTGAGAGCGAAGAGGGTATCGTCGGAACCTTTGCCAACGTTTGCGCCGGGATGAATGTGAGTTCCGCGCTGTCTGACAAGGATGTTGCCGGCAACTACAAACTGACCGTCGGCTCTCTTCGGGCCAAGGCGTTTGGATTCGGAATCACGGCCGTTTTTAGTGGAGCCCATACCTTTTTTATGGGCGAAGAACTGCATACTGATTCTAAGCATGTTATTATACCTCCGTAATTATAAGGTTGATTGTCTTCGGGAAATCCTCGGAAAGATATTTGAGGTGAAGCCTTAACGCCGAAACAAAATGCCATGCGGCAGGTCTTGGGTTAGGGGGAAGAATACATTCGATGGTATCTTCATAAACGTTTACTTTACAGTTTATCTTCACGACCTCGGTCATTCCGTTTATGGCCATTTGCACGGCCGAACTTACCGAAGCACAGACAATGTCTTTTCCGCTTTCGGCGTAGCCAGCGTGTCCGCTTATCACGAAGCGCTGGGGCTCGCCCTTCTTATAAAAGAATTCCGCGCGGATCATCTTAATTAGCCTTCGATAGCTTTAACGAGGAGCTTGGTATAGGGCTGACGATGACCGAGAGCGCGTTTGCTGCCTTTTTTGGTGCGATAGGTGAAAACATTGATTTTCTTGCCTTTGCCGTTTTTAACGACTTCTGCGACAACTTTTGCGCCTTCAACATAGGGGGTGCCTACTTTGAGGGATTCGCCGCCGAGAACAAGAACCTTATCAAGGGTAACTTCTTCGCCTTCGTTGGCTTCGAGTTTTTCGACATAGAGAGTATCGTTGAGTTCAACACGATACTGTTTTCCGCCGGTTTCGATTACTGCGTACATGATATTCCTTCTTTTCAATAGACTCGCTGACCTGAGGCGGCTTCCTTAAAAAAGGACGCACTTTTAGAGCCTTTTGCATGCGGCAAGAAATATTATATCAGCATAAATAACAAATGTCAAGTATCAAATCTGTAAATTTTGCCTTAATTATGCGATTTTTTTAAGGTTTTTACAAAACCGCGCGGAGGGTATTTGCTTTTGCGGGAAAAATAAAAAACCGGCGTAGATCCGCCGGTAAAAAATCAATGCTTTATAAGGATATCGCCGACCCTGAAAGTGAGTTCCTCGCCGGAGGAAGTTACCGCGTAAATGGTATCGTCTTCCGAAACAGAAGAATAATTCCATTCTTCGTTTACAAAAAGCGTTTCATAACGCTCGCTGATAATGTTTCCGTCCATATCGACGAACCAATAACCGAAAGGCATCGGATTTCCTTCCGGGTCAAAAGTCTGGAAATGCTCGGGTTCGATTTTTTCGCTCCCGCAAAAGGCAATGCCTATGTATCCGCCATCAAAAACGCTGTATTCAACGTAGTTAAAACTGTCGTTAAGAACGTTTCCTTCCGAATCGAGGATATTGCAGCGGGTAAAATGGCGGGACTGTATGCTTCCCTCGAAAAGGAGGATTCTTTCCGGAAAAGGAATTTTTACGATTTCGTAAATGGGTTCGGCAAAAATACTTCCGTCCGGAGCGGTTACGCCATAGCAGGGCGTGGAAACATACCAGTGATAAGAGGTGACGGTATAACCGAAAAATTCCTTCGATTCGGGGCTTGCGGAATTATGGAATACAAGGCCGTTTTCGGTGATTTCATAAGAATCAAAGGAACCGTCACGGAATCCGACAACATGGGTGAAAAGCATTTCGTAATACTGATAGGGTTCGGTATTTGCGATTTCACCGTCGGCAGAAAGGAACCACACTTCCGTATCCGGAACTTCGGAAAGAACCGGGCGCATATTTTCAATTGCAACGGCCGGACGGGTTTTTCCGGTTTCGTTTGACAGGATATGGAAGCTGCCGTAATTTATCACGTTATCATAATCGGCGGGGTCGATTCCGCCGGGAAGAAGCTCGGATCGAGCAGAGCTTTGGCTGCTTTCAGAAAGGGACCGGCTGACTTCGGAAACGGACTCTTCATTTGAGCACGCACTGAGCACGAACATGAGCACCGTGAGCACGCAGATTATTTTTTTCATTTGACGAACCTCCTTATCACAAAATTGTTCTGATTTAAGTATAAAACAATATTAGACGTTTGTCAACAAATGCGGCAAAATATTCGGAAACAGAATAAAACCGGGCGGAAGATCCGCCCGGTTTTTAATTAGTTTTCATCAAAAGTCTGTTTGAAGCCTTCGCCGATGACGTTGCTGGCCGGAGCAACCATAATGAAGGCGAGGGGGTCGACCTCCAGCGCGATGCGTTTGAACTGGGAGAACTGGCGGCTTGGCATGGCGCACATTATGACGAGCTTTTTGGCGCGCTGATATCCGCCTTCGCCGTTGAGATAGGTAACTCCGCGGCCGGTTTCTTCCATTATTCTGTCCGCGACCTCGACGGCTTTATCCGAAACGACATAGGCGATTCGGGTTTCGTTGAAGCCGTAAAGAACGCTGTCCATGGCGCGCTCGGTGATATATACGGAAACAAGCGCGAAAAGCGCCGCTTCGAGGGTGCCGTAATAAATTCCCGCGGCGGTGACGATTACGAAGTCAATGGCAAGAAGTATCTTGCCAAGGGGAATATGCTGGAAATAACGGAGAAGCACCCGCCCGAGGATATCCGTTCCGCCGGTTGTTGAACCGCGAAGGAAGATTATACCCATGCCGATGCCGATGGCAACGCCGCCGAACATCGAGGCCAAAAGCGGGTTATCGGTATATATGGGGAGAACCGGCTCCATAAGGTTCGTTATGACGGAAAGTATCAGAAGGGTGCGGAAAGTATTTATTGTAAAGCGCTTTCCGAGGACGACCAGCCCGAGTATCACAAGCGGTATGTTGAGCAGGAAGGTAAGCGTACCCATCTGGATTCCTGTCATGGAATGGAGCATTGTCGCAATGCCGGTGACTCCGCCCGGTGCGATATCGTTTGGGGTCGTGAAGGTGTTTACGCCGATGGCGAAGATGACCGAGCCGAGGATATCGGCGCCGATATCCTTTATAAACTCCGTGAGTTTTTCTTTATTCAATCGCTGACCTCCTCTTTGGAATGTTCGAGTATCATTTCAAAAAGTTCTCTTATTCTGTCGTTTCGGCTTTCAAGATAGAGCCAGCCGAAAAGGGCTTCGACTCCGGTTGCCTTGCGGTATTCAATGGCGTTGGCGCCTTTCGGGATATGGGTCGCGCTGGCGTTTCTTCCCCGATGGAGTATTCCGTTTTCCTCTTCGGAAAGAAGGGGCTCGATAAAATCAAAAACGTCTGCCTGAAAGCTTGCGCGAACCATTTCGACGGCCAGTATATGAAGTTTTTTTACGGGCATGGAACCGTGTTCCAAAAGGTGTTCACGCACCATTATTTCATAAACTGCATCGCCGATGAACGCGAGGGAAAGCCCATTGAGGGAATTTCCCTCGATTTTCTTTTCTGTTATTTCAAGCAAAATAAAAACGCCGCCTTTCGTATCCTATGTTTTTATTTTACCATTTGTGTGCCGTTTTATCAATATGAATATTTATGCGTTTGATAAAGCCTCGGGGAATATATCTGAAAGAATCGGAGATCCGCAAAATCGTTTTTTTGAATATTTCGAAAAAATCCGCAGAAAATATCATCGGAGGGTAAAAACCTCCGAAAAATGTTTTTTTGAACGGAGAAAACAGACTATGCCCGAAAATTATGCAAGAGAAACCAATGTAAAAAGCTGTTCCGGCAAGGATTGCCGCAATTCCAAAGGCGGTTCTGACAAAGCAAATGAAAAAAGCGGTTCCAACGCAATGAACTGCAGGGAACCCATGAGCAAGCAAAGTGCCGCCCAGAGAAAAACCGAAGACTGCGGAAGATGATATTTCTGCGAAAAATTCCGAAAGCACTTGCTTTCGGAATTTTTTTATGCCGCAAAGCATAAAATTTTCAAAGGAAAGGGGGAAAGCTCCATGCAGAAAAATGAAAACGCAGCAAAAAGGCGGCACGATCTTTCCGTCGAGGACAGAAAGCTGCTTCGGGCAACGGGAGTTGCGGACGTGGAGGGCTTTGACGGAACAAAAATACTGGCGATGCTGGACAATATGGCTTTCACCATAGGCGGAAAAGGGCTTAAAGTCGTAAGTTTTTCCGCGGAGACCGGTGACCTCAGCGTGGAGGGCGAAATTGATTCCGTAACCTATTCCGCGGCTCTTTCGCGCCGGGCGGGAATATTTGCAAGGATATTCAGATGATATATACAACGGATATAATCGGGGATCAATGGGGGATTTTTATAAAGGCGCTGGCGCTCGGGGCGCTTTTGGGCGGGTGCTATGATTTTCTGCGTGTGTTCCGGATAATTTTTCCCTTCAGGAAAAAGCTTTTTGTCGCGAGCGATTTTATATATTGCGTTTTTGCCGGATTCATAATTTTTTCCTTTCTGCTGAACGAAAATTTCGGAATTCCGAGGCTCTATATCTATATCGGAACGGCGGCGGGATTTTTTGCATGGTATTTCACATTGGGAAGGCTTTCGGCAAAAATCGCGAAGCTTTTGAAAAGGCTTTTGCGGACTGTTTTTTCACCCATGGCGAAAATATTCCGAAAATTCTTAAAAAAGGCAGAAAAACGTCTTTATAAGGCGAAAAATTTTACCGAAAAACTCCTTGATAAACCTAAAAACCTATTGAAAAAGAATGTAAAAATGGTATATAATATATTATGTCTAAATATATTAAAGGCTTTTTCGTTTTGCGGAGGAAAAGCCGGAAAGGAGCCCGAAAAAGTTGAAAGCAGCGGAACAGAAAAAAACGAAAAAAGGACTTTTTCTCAGGATCGCAGTTATTGCATTCGCGGTTTACGTGCTGTATGCGATGATATCCATGCAGACGAGCATCAGCAACAAAAAAACCGAACTTGATGACGCAATGCAGGAATATACCGAAGCGCTTATCAGGAACGAGGAGCTCCAAAGAACAGTTGACAGTTACGGAACCGATGAGTTCATCGAGGAGCAGGCGAGGGATAAACTCGGCTATGCCTATCCCGAGGAACATTTCTATATCGACGTTTCCGGAACGGACTGAGTTATCATTTTTGAGGGGGATAAATTCTAAAAAATGGATGTTGAAGTAGGATCTATCGTTGAAGGCAAAGTATCCGGTATAACCAATTTCGGCGTTTTTGTCGATCTTGGCGGCGCCACCGGAATGGTACATATTTCCGAAGTTGCAAGAAATTATGTGAAAGACCTTAAGGAATATGTCAGCATGGGACAGGCGGTTAAGGTAAAGGTTATTTCCGTCAGTCCGGAAGGCAAAGTCAGTCTTTCCATGAAACAGGCAGAAGAACAGGAACACAAGGAAGAACGCCGCCAGCCCAGAAGGGAAAGAGAAAGCACGAAAATTTCCCGCGGCGCGGATTCCTTTGAATTCCGCCCGAAGCAGCAGGAAAACCTCTCCTTTGAAGATATGCTCAGCCGATTCAAACAGTCCAGCGACGAAAAACTCGGTGATATGAAAAAAGCCGGTGAAAACCGCCGCACCGCCCAAAGCCGCCGCAAACCATAAGAAAACAGAAAATGGCGGAAGCAAAAAAACGGCTTCCGCCATAAATTATATGAGGAAATTATTCAAAAGGGGTAAAACCAATGCTTTTTTATAATGCGGGTATTTTTACGGCCTGTTCCGAAACTATAAAAAACGGATACGTTCTTATCAAGGGCGGACGAATCATTGACGTCGGCCCGATGGAGTTTTGCCCGAAGGACAGCGAAAGCTATGACCTTTCCGGACTGACCGTTTATCCCGGTTTTATCGACGCCCACTGCCACCTTGGAATGTGGGAGGATGGGCTCAGCTTTGAAGGAGATGACGGCAACGAGGATACCGACCCTGCAACGCCCCATCTCCGGGCTATTGACGCCATCAATCCCGGGGACAGAAGCTTCAGGGAAGCGCTTGAAGCGGGTGTTACGGCTGTCGTTACCGGTCCCGGAAGCGCGAATCCCGTTGCGGGGCAGATGGTCGCCATCAAGACCTATGGCGACAGGGTTGACGATATGGTAATCGAAGCGCCTGCCGCGATGAAATTCGCCCTTGGTGAAAATCCGAAAAACACTTATCACAGCAAGGACGAAACCCCGACAACGAGAATGGCTACCGCCGCCATAATCCGTGAACAGCTCAAAAAAGCGCAGCGCTATCAGCGGGACCTCCTTGCGGCGGAAGAGGACGAGGATACGGACGAGCCGGAAATCGACGTCAAGAGCGAAGCTCTTGCTTCGGTTGTTGACGGAACTATCCAGGCGCATTTCCATGCTCACCGTTCGGACGATATTTTTACCGCTATCCGCCTTGCGAAGGAATATGACCTTGACCTTGTGCTCATTCACTGTACCGAAGGGCATCTCAATGCGGAAAAACTCGCGGCGGAAAAAGCGAGGGCTGTGGTTGGGCCGCTTATCTGCACGAGGACGAAGCCGGAGCTTTCCAACGAGCGGGACGAAAACGCCGCGATTCTTAAAAAAGCGGGGGTCGAGGTCGCGATATGCACCGACCATCCGGAGGTACCGATACAGTATCTCGCGCTTTCCGCAGGAATTGCCGTAAGAGCGGGTATGGATCATGATGATGCCGTGCGCGCCATCACGAGCGTTCCGGCAAAGATACTCGGGCTTTCGGAAAGAATAGGTTCTGTTGCGCCCGGAAGGGATGCTGACCTTGCTGTTTTCAAAGGCGACCCGCTTTCCGTTTATGAACAGCCTCTTTGGGTGATAGCCGGAGGAAAAATCGTCAAAAAACCATAAAAGAACTGAGGCGGGGGCTTGCTCCCGCCGATTTTTTATCCTTTGTTTTTGCGATGGAGGAGATGTTCCGGATAACGAATCAATAATTTTTATCGCAAATTCCGCTTGATTTTTCCTTTTGAAAAATGATAGAATTATATTGCGGAATGCCGCCACGGGAGTGCTTTTATGCCTGTATGAAGCCGTTTTTGGCTTATATAAACTTAATGAAGTTTCGCATCATCTCTCTGAAAACAAAGGAAAGGGAGGTGCGAAAAGAATGAAAAGAGTTCGCAGTGCCTGCATTATGCAGACGCTCGTTTTTACCCAGCGGGAGGAGCTTTGCTTCACCGCGGAAAAGGCGCTCGGGCTTAACAGGGCGGAATTTGAAAAATACAAAGCCGACCTTGAAAAGACGAATACCCGCTATCAGCTTCTTTCAGAAAGCGAAGAAGCAGACGGTTCCGTCGTTGTAAAAATCCGCAAGCAGTATAACGAAAAAACCGACGTTTCCGAATATTTTGAATGAGATATAAAGCCGAAAAACTGCAGCCGTTTTGCGGGCGGAACAGAACCTATGCATAACAAAAAATCCCTTTCCGTATTGCGGAAAGGGATTTTTTATCACACCAACATTCTTATTATAGCATCGTATGTTTTTTCGGTCAATATCCGGCGGGAAATTTCTCCGAATAGCATAATAATAAGTTCACATTTCCGTAAAAATATCCAATGGAAACGACACTTTCCGGGTGGTATAATAAAGATACAGAGGAGAGGACAAACTCTCCGAAGTTGTTAACCGAAAAGGGGGTAAATTTATGAACATCAGCATCATTTCCAAAAATACTTCTGTCCGTGATTCCTTCCGTGAGCGCTGCGAGAAAAAACTCGCAAAGCTGGATCGCTTTTTCGGAGACGATGCAAAGGCAACCGTTACCGTTACCAACCAGAACGGCAGGGAAACGGTAGAGGCCACCATCACCGCCGGCGGAATGTTCTTCCGGGCGGAAAAAACCACCTCCGACAGACTTGATTCCCTTGAAGCAACCGTGGATGCTCTTACCAAACAGATCACCCGCAACAAGAAAAGACTTGAACACAAATTCCAGGGAGCGAAATTTGCCGAACTTGCCGCGGATTTTTATGAGGAACCCGGCGAGGAATACGGAGTTGTTAAAACAAAACAGTTCCGCGTAAGCCCCATGGACGTTCAGGAAGCGATTCTCCAGATGAATATGCTCGGACATAATTTCTTTATGTTCCGCAACGTCGAAACAGGGGAAATCAACGTTGTCTATAAACGCAACGATGAGAAATACGGTGTTCTCGAACCCATCGACTGAGCGCAAAAAGGCGCCCCGCAAGCCTTTTGAAATACAAAAGCAAGCGCAGTGTAAACATCGACCGGATAAAAAATCCCGAAGCCAACGGCTTCGGGATTTTTTTAATCGAGATTGTATTTTTTTGCGATTTCATTTTTCTTTGCGGTAAGAAGGATTTCAGCCGCTTCGCAAAAGCCTTTTCCGCCTTCATAAGCCGTGATATATGAGGGCAGGTGCTCCATGTGTTCTGCGTATTTCATAAGGTTCGCAACGCCGCAGGCAGTCGGAAAATATTCAAACATTTCCTCATCGTTGGCGGCATCTCCGAAATATATGACGCAATCCCTCGGGTCATCAACGCCGTAATGCTCCCGGAGGTAGAGAAGGCTCATGGGGAGCTTGTCGTAATCCCCGAACCATGTATTTATGTGAATGGAACTGATATTTCCCTTTGCGCCGATGGCCTTTACTGCTTCGAGGACTTCCTTTGCTTCTTCAAAAGTGAGCCTGTCGTCCTCGTCCTCGGCATAGTTGAAGGCAAAATCGTTGAAGCGGCTGTACTGGTCGATGCTGACCTTGATTTTCGGGTTTTTCGCAAGGGCGGCTTCGCGAATTTTCTCATGAACGGAATATCTTTCCTCCGGAACGGAAGGGTGAACAAATTCCTTTCTGGAGCCGTTTTCAAGATAATAGACAACGCTGCCGCTTTCGACTATGATCGCATCAACGGGCCAATCGGTTATGGCGACCGATGCCCAGCCTGCGGTTCTTCCGGTTACGGGAATAAGAATGAAACCGGCTTCGCGGAGCTCCCAGAGCATGGCGTAAGTTTCCGGCGCAATGCGTCCGTCCGGACCGGTAAGGGTGCCGTCGATATCGGTGAGAATGAATTTTATTTTTGCGGCTTCGGCCGCCGGAATTTCATTTATGTTTTTCACGGGGGAAATATCTCCTTTTGTATTGGCATATAGTTAATATTAAACTTATATTTTTGTTAAGTCAATAGAAAATCCGGCGGTGATGCTTTTTTGAAAAGAAAATATTTTGCGGTAAGGCTTGGGAGCTGGGCTTTGCCGATATTGGTTCTTGCTTTGAGCACGGCGCTTGCCATACCCGTGCTCAAGGTGGAAAAAGCCGATGCTAATGCGGTAAAAACGGTCTATTTTACGTTTGACGACGGGCCTTCGGAGGTGACGGAGGAGATACTTGATATACTTAAAGAGGAGGGGATAAAGGCCACTTTTTTCGTAATCGGCCCTTCCGGAGATAAAACGGACGAAAGACTTTACAGAATCGCCTGTGAGGGGCACGCCATCGGACTTCATACCATGAGCCACGATTACAGCAAAATCTATGATTATCCGGAAGCTTTTATATGGGATATGGAGTATGAGCGAAGCTGGATTTATTCCGTGACGGGGCAGGAAATAAACATCTTTCGCTTTCCTGGCGGAAGCGGGAATTCAACGGTGGATAAATGGCTTATAGAAGAAATAAAAGCGGAAACGGCAAAAAAGGGCTTCGTCTGGTATGACTGGAACGCCGACAGCCGCGACAGCCTTGGGGAGCTTCTTTCACCGGAGGAGATTGCCGCGAACGTTCTCGGTTCGGAGGCGGTTGCCTCCGGCGGGGACGTCATCGTTCTGATGCATGACAGCAGCACGCGCAAAACCGCCCCCGAAGCCCTCAAAATACTGATTGCGAAATTCAGGGAGATGGGATATGAATTCGGAAAATTGGGATAAAGAGATTAATTTCTTTACAAAAATAACGATTTTTGTTATAATATGGTTGAAAACATTGAACATTTTTCACAATATACCGCGAAAGGGGATGCAAAAATGATCATCACCATCGGAAGACAGTTCTGCAGCGGCGGAAGCGAAATCGGAAGAAAGCTTTCGGAAAGGCTCGGGATTCCTTATTATGACAAGAATCTGTATGAATATGCGGCGAAGAAACGCGGATTCAGCACAAAATACGTTCATGAAATCGAGGAAACCCCCACGGGAAGTTTCCTTTATTCCCTGGCGATGTATCCCTATGTCGATTTCGGTACGGATAATATGATTCCGAACGGAGTTGCCATTGCCGCGGACCAAACGAATTATATTCTTGAAAAGGCGAAGGAAGGACCCTGTATTTTTGTCGGGCGCTGTGCGGACAGCGTTCTTGCGGACCGAAACGACGTTCTGAACGTTTTTATCTATTCCGATAACGAAAGCCGCCTTAAACGCGCCATGGAACGCTATGGAATTTCGGAAAAGGAAGCGCTGAAATCCATTCAGCAAACGGATAAATACCGCGCTTCATATTATAATATGAACAGCAGAAAGAAAAAATGGGGCATGAAGGAAAGCTATCACCTGATGCTGGATTCCGGAATGCTCGGCATTGACGGAATCGTTGATATCCTTGAGGGGATTTATAACGCGAAAACCGCGAGCCGATGAGGTTCGCAGTTTTTTTGAAATAAAAAAACTCCCTGCTTTTTCGGCAGGGAGTAATTTTATTTCGATTATCGGCTTCCCGGATCTGATCAGTCAGAAACGTAGGGAAGGAAAGCAAGATGACGTGCGCGTTTGATAGCGGTAGTCAACTGGCGCTGATGGCGAGCGCAGGTTCCGGTAACTCTTCTGGGAATGATTTTGCCTCTTTCGGAGAGGAATCTTCTCAGACGGGGAACATCTTTGTAATCGATTTCAGCGATTTTATCAACACAGAATGCGCAAACTCTTTTGCGGCTTCTGCGGTTGCGGTTCATGGGTCTTTCAGGTCTTTCGGATCTTTCCACGATAATATCCTCCTTTATAGATTTTCAGTTAAACAAGATTGAGCTCTGTGCTCAGAAAGGGAGATCCTCGTCATCGACGACGGTAAAGTCATCGGCGGAACCTGCGGAATAAATGACAGGCGCCGGGTCGGCGATGGGCGGAGCAAACTCGTTTCTTTCGGTACGGAAGGAAGGAGCGCTTCCGGCATCTTTGGTTCTCGGGACAAATTCGATGTTGTCAGCAACGATCTCTACGGATTTGCGTTTCTGACCGGCTTTGTCCTCCCAAACTCTGGTCTGGATGGAACCTTCAACGACGATGGGGGAACCTTTCTGGAAATACTTGCAGACGAACTCGGCGGTGTTTCTCCATGCGACGATGTCGATCCAGTCGGTCTGGCGGTCGGTACCCTTGGAATAGGGTCTGTCAACGGCGATGGTGAAGCTTGTTACGGCGATTCCGCTGCCGGTCTGACGAAGTTCAGGGTCGGCGGCAAGTCTGCCAATAAGGAACGCTTTGTTCATAGGGATTCCTCCTTATTCTGCTTTTGCAACGATCAGGGAACGGATTACGCCGTCGGTGATGTTGTAGATACGGTCGAGCTCTGCCGGGAAGGAAGGAGCGCTGGTGAAATTAACAAGCACATAGTAACCTTCGGTCTCGTAGTTGATGGGATAAGCAAGTCTCTTTTTGCCCCATTCTTCAACACCGTCAACAGTTGCGTTGTCGGAGATAAGAGTGGTGAATTTTTCAACGAGAGCAGGGATTGCTTCCTCATTCTTGCAGCTGAAAACCATAACGGTTTCGTAGCTCTGGGAAAGTTTTGCCATCTTTGATACACCTCCTTTTGGACTTTGGCCCCGCCAAGCGGAGCAAGGATGTTCGCTTTAAGTCATAAAGCAACATTGTTTATTATAACAGCCAAAAACCGGCTTGTCAACAGGGAATTTTGCGTTTCTAAAGAATATTTTCCGGTTCAGGGAAAAATGAAATATCCGGAACCGACTATCATTGCCGCGAGGGCAAAACTCACCCCAAACGTAAGGCAGCAGATGATTATCGGGCCGACCATGCTCGTGCCGCCTTTTTTGCGGAAGAAGGCTGAAATTTTTTCTTCGCTCTGGTTCGAGAGGTTTTCCCGGGAGCCTTTTATGGTGTTGACGACCTTTGAAAAATAAAGGCGGTTGAAGAAAACCATGAGCAGAATACGGATCGCCCAAATAAGAACGTTCGCTATGAGGGAATATATGGCGAGCTCCTTCTGGTGGGGGATTTCCCAGATGATCTGGGAAATAAGTCCCATCTGGACGTATTGCTCCTGAAGGGTGACGAGGTCGAGCAGGAAGGTCGGGATCTGAAGTATTGCGGTGGCGGCAAAAACCGCAGCGCCGAGCCCGTACATCTTGCGGTAGAAAAGATAGAAATGGGAAAAGAAGAAGGCGGAAAAGTTTGTGTCAAATTTTGCGCCCTTTGTGAATGCCTTGAAGCGGGGAAGAAAATATCCGACGTTGGTGCGGACGTAAACGGCGGCTTCCTTTGCGGAAATGCCGTTGAGGTCGCCGTTCAGGGATTCGGAGATTATGCGTTCCCTTTCGCGCTGAAATTCCTCACTTGGGGTAGTGCTGCGGGGTTCTCTGTTTACGCCGAGGGGCGCGCCGCAGCTGTTGCAGTAATGGGAGGATGCGGGGTTTTCTTTTCCGCAATAGGAGCAGAGAACTCTGCCGGTGTTCTGATGCTGTTCATGCTGATGAACGGGAGGAACAACGGCGGATTTCCATTCGTAATTTTCGCTGTGCATTTCTTCGTTTGCACAGGAGGAATGTTCTTTATAGCAATCCCTGTGGTGCGGGGTTCCGCATTCCGGACAGACGACTATGTCGTCCTCGGCGGTGAAGTTTTTTCCGCAGTAGGGACACGGAGTTCCTAAAAAGCTTTGCATGATAAATCCTTTCGTCAAAAAAGCATAAATTTCTTTATTATATTATAGGATTTTCGGAAGGCAAAATCAAATGTTTTTGGAAATGTTAATAAATGTTTTACATAAATGATAAATTGTTGTTTACATGTTTTTAAAGGCTCCCCAGAGGGGGAGCTGTCGCCGAAGGCGACTGAGGAGGGATAAA
>CAZOOL010000030.1:0-14307 GCA_964581405.1 uncultured Oscillospiraceae bacterium
CACTTTTGATGGCGGGAATCATTTTCTATGCACACAGAGAAAACATTGTTCGTCTTCGTAACGGAACCTAGCCTTCTTTCGGGAGCAAGAAAAAATGATCAAGGAAAAATTTCTTTCAAACCTCAAAAAATTTAAGTTTTCAAAAAAAGCACAGAAGATCACCATAACCGCACTGCTGGCTTTCGTTGTGTTTCTTTTCTTTATCTGGCTCGGAGTTGGAATGTACGTTTCTGTTCCGGAAGAATCACGAGGTGAGCTTTGGCCCATGTATTTTATGTATGGAGTTTTTCCGGGACTCATCTTCTTTTTCGGTGTAAAAAGAGTGTATGATATAGTCAACAGTGACGAGGATTTCAACGAGGGATCGGAGCCGGAAGACGAAGAATAATACTGAAAAAAATAAAAAAGCGGCACAAATCGTGCCGCCTTTTTTGACTTTAAAACAAAAAAATGAGCGACCGTTTCCGGTCGCTCATTTTTTGTTAACATGTTAAAATATGGTGTTCGAACACTGAAAATACCCCCGAAAAGCGCTTTTTCGAGGGAAAAGAAGCTACTTTAGACTCGAAAATCAGATAGCGCGGGTAACTTTACCGGAACGCAGGCAGCGAGTGCATGCATATACGTGGCAAGGTTTGCCATCAACAAGAGCTTTTACGCGACGAACGTTAGCTTTCCAGGTTCTGTTGGAACGTCTGTGGGAGTGGGATACTTTGATACCAAAGCTAACACCTTTTCCGCAGAAATCACATTTGGCCATAGTGGCACCTCCTTTGTTCTATCAGAAAGTCAACGTTCGTATTATATCAAACTTAAACGAAAAAAGCAAGTATTTATCGGCATTTTTTCCAAATTATTTTGATTTTTTTATTATAAACGGGGGTTTATCTTCGCTTAATAAAAAATTTACGCCGGTTTAACAAAAAGCGACCGCTTTCGCCCTTGTAATAAATAAAGTTTTCCTATATAATATATTATAAGTAACTATGTATATTAGAGGAGAATCCACATGCTTTCAATTTTTTCGGGTGGTCTTCAATCGACCGTTTATCTTCTTATAATGCGTCTTATCATTGCGCTGATATCTCTTCCGGTGCATGAATGTGCCCATGGCTATGCTGCGCTCCGCATGGGCGACCATACCGCCGAAAGGCAGGGAAGGCTTACCCTCAATCCTTTGGCACATTTTGATATGCTCGGAACGACGGCTATCATACTTTTCGGTTTCGGCTGGGCAAAACCCGTTCCGATAAATCCGCTCAATTTTGAAAACCCCAAAAAAGGAATGATGATATCCGCCCTTGCGGGACCGCTTTCCAATATCGGGCTTGCTTTCCTTGCGATGGTTCTCTATAAACTGAGCTTTATTCCGGCTTATATGGGAATTGGCGGTGCTTTTCTTCTTACAGTCCAGACTTTTCTTGTTTATATGATAAGCATAAACATTACGCTCGGAGTTTTCAACCTTATGCCGATACCGCCCCTTGACGGTTCGAGAATTGCGACGTATTTTCTTCCGCAGCGCATTTATTTCAAAATAATGCAGTACGAAAACATTATTTTTGTCGTACTTATGCTTGTTCTTTGGTTCGGACTTCTTGACGGACCTATCAGCTTTGTAAGCAGCGCGGTTATGGATATGCTTGATTACGTCACAAGACCCGTTGATTGGCTTACTTCGTTTATAATCTGAGTATTTGGGGATAGAATTTTGAGCGAAAAACTTAATTACAAGCTGGATGCTTTCGAGGGACCGCTCGATCTCCTGCTTTATCTGATTCAGAAGCACAAACTGAATATCTGCGATATAAATATTTCGGAGCTCCTTGAACAATATACGGAATCCATAAAGGATATCGAAAATTTCGATGACCTTGAGGGTGCGGCGGAGTTCCTTGAAATGGCCGCAAGGCTTGTATATATCAAAACCGCGATGCTGCTGCCCCGTTATGACGATGAGGGCGAAAAGCTCCGTCAGGAACTCCAGGGAGAACTTATTGAATACCGGGCTTGCAAAAACGTCGCGGAATATCTTAAAAAACGGTTTTGCGGAAACAGCGTTTTTTCCCGCGAGCCCATGCCCATCGAGGCGGATAACACCTATAACCGCGTCCATCCTTCGGAGGATATACTCAAGGCTTATCTTTCCGCCCTCGGAAGAAAGCAGCGCAAGCTTCCGCCGCCGGTGGAGGCCTTCAGCGGTGTTGTTCACAAAAAGCTGATATCCGTGCCTTCGAGGGCGATAATCCTTCTCAAGCGCCTTTACCGCCGCTCAAAGCTTAAATGGAACGAGCTTTTCGCCGGTTCCGAAAGAAGCGAAAGCGTCGCAATGTTTCTTGCGGTGCTCGAACTCATCAAAGGCGGAAGGATAAGCGTGAGCGAGGACAACTCCACTCTTGAACTTAATAAAGACGCAAGAAGAAAAACAAAACACGAGAAAGCGGGTGACGAAACTGCAGCTGGAACAGTATGAAAAAATAGCCGAAGCGATCCTTTTTGCCGGCGGAGAGCCGGTTGACCAGAAAACCGTCGCGGAGGCTATGGAACTTGATGAGGAAGCGGCCGTTGCCGTTCTTGAAAGCCTTAAAACAAAATATGAAAAGTTTGAAAGCTCTATCGAGGTGCGCCGCCTTGAAAATCAATGGCAGCTTTGCACAAAAGCGGAATTTGAACCATATATCCGCGGAGCTTTTGAGATAAAGCGCAATGCACCCCTTTCCCAGGCGGCGCTGGAGGTGCTCGCGATAATCGCCTATAACCAGCCGGTAACGAGAGCCTTTGCGGAACAGGTCCGCGGGGTCGATTCTTCCGGCGTTATAGCGACCCTTGCGGAAAAGGGACTTATCGAGGAAGCCGGAAGGCTCGATCTTCCCGGTCGCCCGATAGCATATAAAACGACACCGTTGTTCCTGCGTTCCTTCGGGCTGGAATCTCTCGAGGATATGCCGCCCATTGCAGATGAAGCGGAAACGGAGGAAAAGCTTCCGGAAAAAGAGCTTGCGGATCAGCAGTCGCTTTTCGATGACTGAACCCGATTTATAAAAACGGGGAGAAGGAGGTGACGGTATGACGGGCTGGCTTATATTCGGCGGAATAATCCTTTTTATTCTCGGCGTTTTTATGATTCCCGTTCATATCGCCGCCGATTATAAAGATGAATTTTCCCTTGAAGTGAAATTCCTTTTTTTCTTTAAGCTCAGGGTCTTTCCTATGAAGAAAAAAGAAGAAAAGGAAGAAAAGCAAGAGAAAAAGAAAACCGAAAAAACAGAAACCAAGGAAAAACCGAAAAAGCAAAAACGCAAAAAAACTCCGGATGAGATCATTGATATGATAATCGACGCCGTGAATAAATACGGTCCCGGCGCGAAAATGATACTCCGCAACATAAGATTCCACAGGCTCGAGCTTTACTGGAAGGTCGGCGCGGAAGATGCCGCCGCCTGCGGCATAAAATACGGAAAGATATGCGCATGGCTTTCGGGCGTTTTTGGATTTTTCCGCAATCTGATGAAAATAGAAAAGGCGAAGCTCCGCGTGTTTCCGGATTTTATTTCTGAAAAGGACGAAATTTACGGCGGCGCGGATATTGAATTCAATCCGCTTATAATTATCGTCGGCGCATTGAGAATGGCTTTAGTTTTCGTCAGGGATATGCTTAATAAGGCAAATAAACAAAAGAAACGCCGCAGGGCAATGCAAAAGCGGCAGAACATAAAAGCAAAGGAGAATGCTTGATATGAGCGAAAAAAATCTTGAGGGTATGATCAATATCTCCCTTGAAAAGGTAAAAGGCATGGTGGATTCCAATTCCATCATCGGCGCACCCATTGTTACCCCCGACGGCACAACCATTATCCCCGTTTCCAAAGTGAGCGTCGGTTTTGGCTGCGGCGGTTCCGATTTTCCTTCCGCAAGCCCGAAAGAGATGTTCGGCGGCGGCACCGGCGGCGGCGTTACCATTCAGCCGGTGGCTTTTCTTGTGCTTAAGGGCGAAAGTGTCCGCATGATACAGCTTGCGGATAAAAACAATATTGCGGAGCGTGTTGCGAACATGGTTCCGGACGCCATTGACACCATTTCCGGGCTCATCAATAAAAAACATGAGGATAACGTAACCGTTGAAACCGCGGAACCCGCAATCATCGAAAAGGTCGGGGAAGAACCGGTTCAGGAATAATTGAATATCGGGGCGAAGCGCCGCATAAAATCTTGCGGGGTGATGCCTTTTGAAGATAATAACGGCGATTCTGGCTGCCGTGCTCATGGCTTTTTCTTTGAGCACCGAGGCTTTTGCCGGCGCGAAGGGCGCTGTGCTCATAGACGGAAAAAGCGGAAGAGTATTTTTTGAACTGAACAAGGATGAAAAACTCCCCATGGCAAGCACCACCAAGATAATGACGGCGCTGATAACCCTTGAGGAGGAAAACCTTGACGTATTTTTTACAGTAAGCAAAGAGGCGATAACCGTGGAGGGTTCCTCCATGGGACTTCTTGAAGGGGATAAAGTCACCCTTCGGGGTCTTGCGGCGGGAATGCTTCTTGCTTCCGGAAACGACGCGGCCAATGCCGCAGCGGTAAGGATCGCGGGCTCGGCGGAAGCGTTCGTTCGGCTTATGAACGAGCGGGCTAAAGAGATGGGTTTGGAAAGCACCTCTTTTGAAACTCCATCGGGCCTTGACGGTGAAAACCATTATTCCACCGCCTATGATATGGCGATACTTGCGAAAAACGCCCTCGAAAATCCGGATTTTGCCGCGATATGCGGCGCAGACAGCCTTCGGATAGAATACGGAAATCCGCCGTATTTCCGCAGGCTATCGAACCACAACAGGCTTTTGACGAGTCTTGAAGGTGCAACAGGAGTCAAAACCGGTTTTACAAAAAAATCCGGGCGATGCCTCGTTTCTTCTGCGGAAAGGGAAGGCGTTTCGCTTATATGCGTTACCCTTGGCTGTGCGGACGACTGGAATTACCATACCGCCCTTTATAACGAATATTTCGCGAAGCTTTCGGCGGTTTCGCTTGAGGATAAAGCCGAAAGCGTATATATTCCCGTATGCGGAGGAACTTCGGGCGGAGTTTCGGCTTCTGCTCTTGCGGTTTCCGCGGCGCTTTTTGAAGGCGAGGAAGAAAGGATCGAGGTCGTCATAAGCTTGGAACCTTTCGTTTTCGCGCCGGTGGAAAAGGGAGATATCCTCGGGACGGTTTATTTTTACGTTGACGGATTCCTTATTGCAAAAACGCCCCTCGCGGCGGAAAATTCGGTTGCGGCGCTGCCGCAAAGCAAAACTTTTATGCAGAAGATAAAGGATTTTTTCAGCTGAAATGGATATCAACATAAGAAAAGGCAATATGGAAGATGCCGATGAAATAAGCGCGCTTTATGATGCAATCCACGGCTATTATGAAACGCATACAAATTATCCCGGCTGGCTCAAGGGGATATATCCCCTTCGGGAAGATGCTGTAAAAGGCATTGAAAGCGGCGGGCTTTACGTTGCGGAAGCAGGTGGAAAAATCGCCGGAACGCTTATTCTGAGCCACAGACCGGAAAACGCCTATTACGGCGTTGAATGGAAAAAAGAGCTCGACTATGACAAAGTTATTGTAATATATACCTTTGCGGTGCTTCCGGAATTTTCCGGAAGGGGAATCGGAACGAAGCTCCTTGAAGAAGCGGAAAAAACCGCAAGAGAAAACAAAATGGAAGCCATACGGCTCGATGTTCTCGACAGAAACGAACCGGCTATAAAGCTGTATGAAAAATGCGGCTTTGAATATATAGATACCGTCGATCTCGGTTACGGGAAATACGGTCTTGATTATTTCAGACTTTACGAAAAAGTATTATAAAATAAGGAGCACCAGATGAAGGACACAAGAATCCAGAAAGCTATTTCAGATGCGGGATATACTTCCCGAAGAAAAGCGGAAGAACTTATTGCCGCGGGGAAAGTCAAAGTCAACGGACACCCCGCCGAAATCGGCATGAAGGTTGACGTCAGAAAAGATATTATTACGATAAACGGCGAGGAAATCAGAACGGGCGTCGGCGAAAAGCTCTGGTACGTTGCGCTCAATAAACCCCGCGGCTTTGTTACGACGACCAGCGATGAAATGGGAAGAAAAACCGTAATGGATCTTGTTTCCGATATTCCTGCAAGGATATACCCCATCGGACGCCTTGACCGCAACAGCGAAGGGCTTATCCTTCTTACCAACGACGGCGCTTTTGCCAATATGGTGATGCACCCCAGCGGCAATATCCAGAAAACCTATCGTGTAACGGTGCGTGAAACGGGCATCGAGGATAAGCTTATCAAGCTTTCGGAGGGAATCACCATTGATTCCGGATTTGTTCGCCCTGTTTCCGTAACCGTTCTTGAGGAAAACGAGGAACGCACCGTTCTCCAGTTCATCATCGCCGAGGGAAAGAACCGCGAAATAAGAAAAATGTGCGAAGGGGTCGGCCTTACGGTTATACGCCTTAAAAGGACCTCTATCGGCGTTGTAAGGCTCGGTATGCTCCAGCAGGGCAAATGGCGCGAACTCACCAAAGACGAGCTTACAGGGCTCCATAACCTTTCCCGCAAGGGAGTTTCCGGCGAGCAGACTCCGAAAAAGAATTCCGGAAGAAAACCCATAGAGAAACATTCCAAAGCGAAAACCGATGATAAAAAACCTTCGAAACCCACAATGAAATTCGCAAGAAGACCTTGATAAAAAGATAACCACTGTTTTTTGCGGTGGTTATTTCTGTTTAGGAGGATAACATGGAAAAGTTGAATCTTATAAGACCGAAAATCGGCTATGCGAAGGATATAGCCGCATACAGAAAAGAATTCCTTGATGCGGGGGATTCCATGGACGGAACAGGTCCGCTTAGAAGAATCGAAGATCCGCTCGAATATATCGAAGCCTGCAAAGATTATGAAGATCCAAAAAAAGTTCCGGAAAACCGTGTTCCGTCAACGCAGTTCCTTTTCGTCAGGGAAGAGGACGACAGAATAGTGGGAATGCTCCAGGTGCGCCACCGTTTTAACGAGTATCTTGAAAAATATGCCGGACATATCGGCTATTCCGTAAGGCCCTCCGAAAGAAGAAAGGGATATGCGAAAGCGATGCTCAAAGCGGCGCTCCCTTTTTGCAGGGAGCTTGGAATTGAAAAAGTCCTCATAACCTGCGATGACGGAAACATCGGAAGCGAAAAAACGATCCTCGGCAACGGCGGAGTTTACGAATCCACAGTTTACGAAGAGGAAGAAAAAGTTTATATCAAAAGGTTCTGGATAGAGCTTTGATAGATATTTTTTGATTTTGAACGGAGAGAGGGTGAAAAATGGGCGTTCTTAAAAACGAAATACCGATTTTGGAATATGACAGCAGCGAAAGCGCGGTTCTTGAACCGACTCACGAGAAACTTGGGCTGGAGCTTCCGGAAAAAGCGGTTTTTGCCTTTCTCGGTGATTGTATTGATGAATACGCAAAGAAAAACGGCGCGGAAAAAATATCCGAATTTGTTTCTGCAACAAAACATTATCCGTTATATATCACCGAATATAAAGGCGAAAAAATCTGTCTTCTCCAAGCACCGGTCGGTGCCGCACCGGCGGCGCAGATGCTCGATTGGCTTATAGGATACGGTGCAAGAAAAATTATAAGTGCCGGTTCCTGCGGCGCTCTTGAAAACATCGGGGAAAATGTTTTTCTTGTTCCGAAAAAGGCGCTTCGGGATGAGGGAACTTCTTACCACTATTTACCGCCGGAAAGATATATTGAAATCAATGAAAACGCAAGAGCCGCAATAGAAAAAGCCCTTTCGGAACATAAGCTTGAGTATCGCGAAGTTGCAACCTGGTCAACTGACGGGTTTTACCGCGAAACGGCGGAAATGGTCGCTTACCGCAAAGGAGAAGGCTGCTCCGTCGTTGAAATGGAATGTTCCGCCCTTGCAGCGTGTGCAAGGTTCAGAGATGCGGTTTGGGGAGAAATCCTTTTCACCGCCGACAGCCTTGCGGATACCGAAAAATACGATGAGCGAAGCTGGGGCAAAGGTTCTTTTGAATATGCGCTGGAACTGTGCCTTGATGCTGCGGCGAAATTATGAAAATAAAAAAGTCCCGGACAATCTTTGTCCGGGACTTTTTCGTGAAATTTTCAGAAAAATCAAAGATAAATATTGAGCGCATAAACTGCGAGAGTTACTACAAAGAAAACAACAGCAAGAATCTTGGTGAAACGAACAAGTTTTGCGTTGTTGCTTTTTGCTTCAGCAGCGGAAGCGGAGGAGCTTTTGCCGCCGAGGGCAGAAAGACCGTCCTGTTTGCTGCTGCTCTGGAAAAGAACAGTGATAGTAACAAGAACGCAGGTTATAATAAGAAGAATACTTCCGATAATTTCATAAACAGTCATGATAAACCTCCAAAAATAACACGATAGCTATAATATAATACCACAGCTATCAGGCTTTTGCAAGAGTTTTTTGCATTTTTTAGCAAAAAAATGACTGTTTTTACCAGGGTATTATAGAGCTTTTCGGATTAATAATATAACCAAGCCCGTCCGCTTTCGATAAAGAGAAGAAAGCGTTTGCCTTATTGCTGAAAAATCGAAAACGGATGGCTTTTTTCGTTAAGGACGCCGTGATTCACATGGCGTCCTTGTGTTTTTTTGCAAATCAGATGAAGTCAGGGATATCCTCGGTGTCCTCAAATTCAACAAAGCGGTCCTCATAGGTTCCGTCGAGCATTTTGCCGATTTTTTCGCGGCGGGGATAAACTACCTCAAAGGCAGCGAAAGCGGCAAAAATCGCAATGACGGGGGTGAGGTATTTGAGAGCTTTGTTGGAGGAAACTCCGAAAAGGATTCCAAGGAGAAGAACGAGCAGATAGCACCAGAAATAATCCTTGTATTCAAAATCCTCGGCGATATCTCTTGCTCTGTCAAACCATTTTCTGCAGAATGCGTACATAAATCAAATCTCCTTTCGGTATATAAAAATATTATAAACTGATTTGTTCAAAAAGGTCTCCTTCCTTCGGGATGGCACCCGCGGCGGGAAGATTCCTTGTTCTGAAGCGGTGGGCGTTTTCGAGCATTCCCTCCGTAAAGGGTTTTGCCCCGGCAACGACGGCGTTTTTCTTGAGGGTCATAACCGCGACGCCCTGGGTATCCCTTGCGGATTTGGAGGGAACGGCGCCGGTATGAACAAGAAGAAGCCTTCCGCCGGAAGAGGAAAGAAGGAATTCCTTATCCTCCTCGATATTATAGCAGGCAACAAGGGGCGATTTATCGGAATACGCGCCGATAAGCTTTTTGCGCCTTGTTTTTGTTTCGTAAGAAGAAAGGGGAACCTTTGCGGCTTTTCCGTTCTCAAAAAAGAATACCATAAAACCGCTGTACTTTTCAACTATTGCCATGAAAATTGCGCTTTCACCCTCGTCAAATCCGAGCTTGGAGGGGATATAATCGCCCATGACGCTTGCTTTTGTATCGTCAAAATCGCTTGCGCGGGATTTATAGACCTGGCATTTATTGCTGAAGAACAGAAGCTCGACGTTATTATGGCTTTCCCGGGTGAAAATGATCTCGTCGCCTTCCTTGAGCTTCTGCTCGCCGGACATTCGGAGCGACTGGGGAGTTATCTTTTTGAAATAGCCCTCTCTTGTGAAGAAAAGGTTTACGGGATAATCCGGAACCTCCTCCTCGACGACGGTTTCGCTGGTTTCGCTTACATAGATAATCTCACTTCGGCGGGGCTGGTCGTATTTTTTGATAACGTCCTTGAGTTCGTCGATAATGATATTGTTTATCTTTTTCGGGTCGTTAAGGATTATCTCCATTTCGGCGATATCCTTTTTAAGGTCGTTTATATCCGCGGTGCGCTTGAGAATATATTCGCGGTTGAGGTGGCGCAGCTTTATTTCCGCAACGTATTCGGCCTGTATCTGGTCGATGCCGAAGCCGATCATAAGGTTGGGGACGACCTCTGTTTCGCTTTCGGTTTCGCGGATAATTTTGATTGCCTTGTCGATATCAAGCAGGATTTTTTGCAAGCCCTTGAGAAGGTGGAGCTTATCCTTTTTGACCTTAAGGTCAAAATAAATCCTTCTGCGGACACATTCATGGCGGAAGGCGACCCATTCGCTGATTATCTGGCGAACGCCGAGAACCATCGGCGAACCGCCTATGAGCACGTTGAAGTTCGCGGAAAAGGAATCCTCCAGCGGAGTGCTTTTATAAAGCTTCTGCATCAGTGCGTCCGGATCGATTCCGCGCTTGATATCAATAGCGATTTTAAGACCGGAAAGGTCGGTTTCGTCGCGGATATCGGAAATTTCGGTTATCTTTCTCGCTTTGACGAGCTCGAGGATTTTATCAATGATAGCCTCGACGCAGGTCGTTGCGGGAATCTCGGTTATTTCGATGCACTTGCTTTTTTCGTCATAGCGGTACTTGGAACGAACCCTTATGCTTCCGCGGCCGGTTTCGTAAATTTTGGTAAGCTCGTCCTTATCATAGATGATGAGTCCGCCGCCTGCAAAATCCGGTGCGGGAAGGGTCGAAAGGATATCGTGGTTAGGGTCCTTTATGAGCTTTATGGTAGTATCGCAGATTTCAGAAAGCCTGAAAGGGCATATCTGGGAGGCCATGCCGACCGCAATACCTACGTTATAGTTGACAAGAATGGAGGGAAAAGTAACGGGAAAGAGCGAAGGCTCTTTCATAGTGTTGTCATAGTTGTCAACAAAATCGACGGTGTCTTTATCAATATCACGGAAAAGCTCCGCAGAAATCTTGTCGAGCTTCGCTTCGGTATAACGGGAAGCGGCGCAGACCATGTTTCTGGAATATGCCTTACCAAAGTTTCCCTTGCTGTCTATCCAGGGGTGAAGCAAAGCCGCATGACCGCGGGACATACGCACCATGGTATCGTAAATCGCCTGGTCACCGTGGGGGTTCAGCTTCATGGTCTGACCGACGATATTGGCGGATTTGGTTTTTGCGCCGGTGAGAAGCCCCATTTTATACATGGTATAAAGCAATTTTCTGTGGCTGGGCTTGAAGCCGTCGATTTCCGGAATAGCGCGGCTTACGATGACGCTCATGGCGTAGGGCATATAGTTTTTTTCGAGCACGTCAACTATTGGCTGTTCAACAACGATGCCGGCGTTTTCGAAATTAGCTTTTTGTTCTGGTTTCGGGGTTTGTTTTTCGATTTTCTTTTTAGCCATTTTTTCCCTTTCCGGTAATCATTTATGATATTTTCCTCCGGTGGAGATCTGGAAAGCGCGGTAAATCTGTTCCAGAATGAGCACACGGGAAAGCTGGTGTGTAAAAGTCATTCTTGAAAGCGAAAGTTTGAGCTTCGCCCTCTTTTTTATTTCGTCGGAAAGCCCGTAGGAACCGCCTATGACAAAGCAAAGCTCGCTTGCGCTTTCGTCGGACATAAGGTTTTCAAGTCTTTGGGAAAAGCTTTCGGAGGAGAGCATATCGCCCTCTATGCACATGGCGGCGACCACGGCGTTTTGCGGGATTTTCGCGGCGATGGAGCTGCCTTCCGCCTCGATGCATTTTGCAATTTCGGAAGGGGAGGGCTTATCCGGAAGCTTGTATTCGCCAAGCTCGGTTATTTTGAGCTTGCAATAGGCGGAAAGGCGCTTTTCGTATTCCGCGGCGGCTTCGCGCAGGTATTTTTCTTTGAGGTTTCCGACGCAGATGATATTTATTGTGCGCATTTTTCCTCCTTAAAGCAATATATTTTCCGAAGGTTCGCTTCTCGGCGCGGCGAAAATCATATAATCCCTGTTTTGGCGGAAGCCCGCCATGGAAAGTTCCGCAACGCAGGTTTGCAGCGCAACGTCGGGGGTATTGTTTTCCTTGCTCAGATGCCCGAGAACGATGTGTATGGTGCCGTTTTTTACGAGTTCCGGAAGAAATTCGGCACATTCTGTATTGGAAAGATGCCCTTGGGGACCTTTTATACGCCTTTTTAGGTGATAAGGATAGGGCCCGAATTCGAGCATGCCGTTATCATAGTTCGATTCGATGAGCACGGCTTCGCTTCCAAGAAGGTGCTCGCGGGCGGAATCGGTGATATATCCGGTATCGGTGCAGATGCTTATGCGGTGCTCATCGGGGGTCGAAACGGAATAACCGAGGCTTCCGACACTGTCATGGGAGGTTTTGAACGGCTTTACCATCATGCCGCCGATAAGCTGTCCGTGCTCATCAATTTCGTTGAGCACGGCATCCTCCGGAACGAGAGCGTTGGAAGAAAGGAACCTGAGCACCGGAGCGGAAGCATAGAGCGGAACGCTGTGGTGATTCAGAAAAACGGATAGCCCGCGCACATGGTCGATGTGTTCGTGGGTGATAAGTATTCCCGAAAGGGAATCCGGGTCTATTCCGCGGCTTTTCAGGGCGGCTGTGACCCCGCGGCAGCTTATGCCGAAATCAATGAGGATTCCTTCCCCGGAAGCGCCGACGAAGCTCGAATTGCCGGAACTGCCGCTGGCGATGGTAAAAAACTTTGCCAAAAAATATACCTCCGGAAAAATAGAATAAGCGGAGCGGAAACCGCTCCGCATTTTTTATACTACCGAATACATCGAAGAGCCTTCCGGAACGGAAACACGGTCGATTTCCGCGCCGAGCCCGCGAAGCTTATCAACAAGGTTGGTGTATCCGCGCTCGATATGGTGGATCTCCTCGATTTCGGTGGTGCCGGTTGCGGCAAGACCGGCAATTACCATTGCCGCTCCTGCGCGGAGATCGGCCGCGCGGACTGCCGCGCCGGTAAGACCTTCAACGCCCTGTACGACAGCAACTTTTCCGTCAACGGAAATGGAAGCGCCCATGCGGCAAAGCTCGGAGATATACTTGAAACGGTTATCCCAAACGCCTTCGGTAACAATGCTGGTGCCTCTTGCAAGGGCAAGAAGGGTGGTCATCTGGGGCTGCATATCGGTGGGGAAGCCGGGATAGGGCATAGTTTTTACGTTAACGTGCTCGAAATGATCGACTTCGCCGGAAACGCGGACGGCATCGTCATATTCAATGACGGAAGCGCCGGTTTTGACGAGCTTTTCGGTGATTGCTTCGAGGTGCTTCGGGATAACGCCCTTGATAAGAACGTTGCCTTTGGTTGCGGCGGCGGCCACCATATAGGTTCCGGCTTCGATCTGATCCGGAATGATGGAATAGTTTGCGCCGTGGAGCTTTTCAACGCCGTGAATTTTGATAACGTCGGTGCCCGCGCCGCGGATATCCGCGCCGAGGGAGTTGAGGAAGTTGGCAAGGTCAACGATATGGGGTTCCTTGGCGACGTTTTCGAGAATGGTAAGACCTTTTGCTTTGACGGCGGCAAGCATTACGTTGATGGTTGCGCCGACGGAAACAACGTCAAAATAGATGTGGCTTCCAAGAAGGCCGTCGCTGCTGATAGAAACGCTTCCGTGGCCGATATTGACGTCTGCGCCGAGAGCTTCAAATCCCTTTATATGCTGGTCGATGGGGCGCACACCGAAATCGCATCCGCCCGGAAGGGGAACGTTTGCTTCGCTGCATCTTCCGAGAAGGGCGCCGAGGAAATAATATGAGGCGCGGAGCTGCCTCGCAAGATCCTCGGGAACTTTATGGGAAGTGATGTTGCTGGTATCAATGAAAACAGAAGTGCGGCTTACAACGCGCACGGTTGCTCCCATAAGAGAGAGCATATCGTAAAGGGTATAAACATCGCTGATGTCAGGGATGTTCTCAAGAAGGCAAGGACCGCCCGCAAGAATGGTCGCAGGGATTATTGCAACGGCGGCATTTTTTGCGCCGCTGACCTGAACCTCTCCGCAAAGAGGATTTCCGCCTTTGATTACGAATTTATCCAATATTCTATCCCCTTAATAATGTATTTATATTAGTTATAAAATAAAGCTAATCATAGTTATAATTATAATAACATAAAATGAATTTCTTTTCAACATTATTCTTTAATAAGTTTGATTATACACGGCAGAAATTATATTTTGACGGAATCAAAAACGAAAAAAATCCCGTGCCTGAAATAAGCACGGGATTTTCGCATTTTAAGGGAGAAGATTATTCCTCTACGGGGAATACCTCAATAAGTTTTGCTGCATATCTGCGGATGAGGTTTGCATCTGCGACGTTTACTTTGCCGTCGCCGTTTACGTCAGCCGCTGCAAGGTCGAGATCATCTTCGCCGATAAGCTTTGCCGCATATCTGCGAACGAGGTTTGCGTCGGCAACGTTTACTTTGCCGTCGCCGTTTGCGTCGCCGTAAAGAACGGA
>CAZOOL010000031.1:0-14155 GCA_964581405.1 uncultured Oscillospiraceae bacterium
TTATTTCAAATTGAAATTACCCCGAGCGGGCATTATAATTAAATTATAGCCTGCAGGACAAAATTAAAAAGGAGTTTTTCAGATGGAAGAAAATCTTTACCTTATAAATCACCTTGTGCTCATAACCGGTCTTACGGACAGAACGATCCGCAGTTATATATCTTCCGGAATATTGAAAGGGGAGAAGATAAACGGCATCTGGCATTTTACTGCGGAGGAAGTTGAGGATTTTATAAAAAATCCCGCGGTGCGTCCGAGCATCACAGCCAAAAACAACGCAATAATCTATGATTTCCTGCTTGATAACAGCAAAAAATCCGATGAAGCCTGCGTTGTTCTCGATATCCCTGCGGGAAAGAGAAAAGAGATTGCCGAGTTTTTCTGCTACCGTATCAGTAACGGGAATTATGAGAATATCCGCTTTGCCTTTGACGGAATTGCAAAAACGCCGCGGGTCATCATAAAAGGAAAACCGGGCGACGTTTTCGGTCTTATAGATGAATACTACAAAAGCTCCCTTGGCTGAAAGGGAGCTTTTTTCAATTTTTCTTTTTTATGAAGCTGTGAACGTCGTTGTGGAGCTTCATTTTAGGGTCGTTTTTGTGTTCGCTGAGTTCCTTGTTTATAAGCGCACCGATGATAATGATGATGCTGAGAATATAAAGCCAGAGCATTAGGATTATCACCGAAGCGAGGGAGCCGTATATGGCGGAATATTTTACCGATGAGCTTATGAACCAGGAAAAAATACCGCTGACTACGGTGAACAGAATTGAACCGGTTACGGCGCCGGGAAGGACGCTCATATGGTATGGGCTGCGCCATGCACAGCTGTAATAGAGAACGAAAAGAAAAGCCGCGGAAACAACGTCGAGTATCACAAAACGGAACCAGCCCCAAAGGTTGGCGAGGTCGAGAAGGTTTATGAAATCAATGCTCGCAAAAATGGGTTCTAAAAGGTTTATAAGCCATTTTCCGGCAAGGACGATGATTGCGAAGAAATAAACCGCGATGAGAAAGGCGATTGCGTAAATAAAGCTGAAGATGAATCTCGCTATGGCGTTTCCGCCGTGGCTTTCAAAAATATCCCGAAGAAGGTCAGAAAGCATACGGAAAGCTGCGGCACCGGTATAAACGGCGGTTATTATGCCCGCTATGAGAAGACCGCTGGATTGGGAACCGGTATAAGTAAGATATTCCTCGATGATATTGAGAACGTTTGCCGGAATGAGATTTGAAAAATCCTCGAGGAAAGTGATTATATCCTCGCCAAGGGAACCGAGTATCCACTGCAGACAGATGAGCATCGGGAAAAGGGTCATTATAAGAAAATATGAAAGTGCCGCAGCGCTGCGCTGGAGCTTTTGATCAAAGAATTTTTTGGCGATTCCGATAATTCCGCCGAGAGAAAAAATATGATTCATTATTGCACCTTTTATTATGAATTGATTTATGCTATTATAATATATTATATACCTAACGAGGAAAAATTCAATATTTTATACGGAAGGGGCGGCATTTTTTTTGGAAAATTTTGAGAAAATACTTATGCGGCACTTCGGTAAATATCCGCTTATGACCCCTCGGGACGCCGTAAAACTTGCGCATCAAAGCGCGAAGGGACCGGGGCATATGGTAAAAGATCGCGGTTCTGCTTTGAGCATGCTCAAAAATGAAATGGATTCCGTTGAAGCAAACCCAGAGGCCCGGCTGCTCGAACCCATAGGAAACGGTTACGCAAGGCTTGACCTTCATGCGGCGAAGGCAAAAGGGATCCCGCCGGAAAAAATATGCGATATATTCATTGAAAGCGCGAACAGCGGCGAAAAAACAAAGATTTTTCCGCTTCTGGAAATTCTATTAAATTCGGCAAAGGAAGGGAAGGCTCCCTTTACCGAAAAGGAGCTTTTAGGATTTCTTGCGGAATATGACGGCGGAATAGTCCGCCACAGCAGGGAATACAAAAGCGCCTATGAACCGGCATACAGGGTGGTTATCGAAAAGCTGTGGGAAGATTTGCAATAAACGGCGGTTTATGCTATTATAAAAACAGTTTTATACTATAAGGGTGATTTGAATTATGATTCGTTTCAGAAAAGCAAAAGGAATAAAATCCATCGAGCGCAGCTACGAGAAAATTACCACAGAGGATTACCTCAAGGATTACGTCGAGGTTGAAAGATTCATCGAATGCTGCAAGGAATGTCCCAATTACGGGGCAAAATGGGGGTGTCCGCCCTATCCGTTTGACGTAAAGGATAAATTTTGGAGAAATTACAAATATCTTCATCTTTTCGCGTTCAAAATGTATCTTGAAGACGACCTTGTTGAAAACGGAATGACCGATGAGCAGGTGGACGAGCTTGTGCTCGGCATCCGCCACCAGAATTATATCCTTGCGAGCAAATGGATACTCGGAGTTGAAAAAGCGAATCCCGGTTCCGTTGCCCTTGACGGAGGACATTGCGCGAAATGCAAGCGCTGCACCAGACCGAAAGGCAAACCCTGCCGCCACGAGGAGGAAATTCGTCCGGCAATAGACGCTATCGGAGGAAACCTTGTAAAAACCGCGGAGGATATTTTCAATACGAAGATACTTTGGATCGAAAACGGAAAAGCCCCGGAATATTTCCTTTTCATAGTCGGAATCCTGAGCGATTCCGAAGAAATTATCATCAATAACTGAGGTTTTTATGAAATACGAAAATGTCATCGAAGAACTGAACAACACCGAAAATGCGGTGCTTTGCGAAAAGCTTGAAAAGCTAAAAAACCGCAAAAATCTTTCCGAAGAAGAGGTGAATGATCTCTTTTCCGAAACCGTCGGAATACTTTTTTCTGCTTCCAAAGAGATTAAAGCTCCGGAACTTTACAGGGTTATGAGAAAAGACGAAAAATCCCTTGATAATCACGAAAAAACGCTTTTTGAAGAAGATCCGCTTTTCGGAAAAGAATATATCCGCTTCTGCGCCGACCCAATTATGCCTTTTGTTGAAGGCAAAATCAAGGAAGGCGAAATAATAAGCCTTATGACCTACCGCAAGGCGGTGGAGGAAAATCCCCTCGCTCTTTTGATGGACGGTTTTCCGGAAAATTCCAATGTTTTCGAAATCCTTGAAGAAGACGGTTTTAATAAAAAGGGAAAGGAAAACTATCTTTCCGTTGCAAAGTTCATCAAATCCGAACTTGCAAAAGAAGATAAAGACGAAAGCTTTATCAGAAAGATAAAGAATTCTTTTGAGGGCAGGGAACCTTGCATGGCTCTTTGCTATTCCGATGAAGGCGCGGATTACGTTGCCATGATGGATGACGTTGTGGATCTCTTTTACTGCTGCACAAGCATAATTGTCTGCCGCCTTGACTGGATGGAAAACAAGGGCGCAATGGTCGAAGTAACTCCGCTTTTCCGCAGCAAAGACTACATTCTTCCCGGAAGCGAAATCGAATACGAAGAATTCGGCGACGTTGGAACTTTCACCTTCGAAATGGACGATTACAGATAAATAAAAAAATCCTGCCGGCCGGCAGGATTTTTTTATTGCTTTCAAATATTGCAGAGAAGCAGTGGCTTGCTTTTCATCTTTTTAATTGAAGCTTCCGTTCCAAAGAGGCAAGCCGGAGATATATTCCATTTCCACCGCCGGGACATAATACGCGCCGAAAGATTTGAGTCCGTTTTCGAGCGCCATTTCGGGAAGTTCGACCAGAAAACGGTAATATGGCATCCAGATGTTTTCTCCGATGCCGCTTCTGTAAATAAGCTCGACCCTTGCGATATATTTTTCACCGGGCATTTCATACGGAACGGTCGTTATATAGCTTCCTTCAATAAGAAGCGAGGCGGCTTCCTCCGCTGAAATTATCGGGTAATCCCCGATTTTTTCCGCGCAGGAAAGTTTGTCATTTACTCTTATGAGCATCAGCTTTCCTTCATCGTTGGGCGCAAGCTGAACTTCATTGAAACCAAAATTGAGCATATCGTTTATTTCGTCGCCGGAAAAATCGTAAATGCGGTAATTGCGGTTGAATTCACCGCTGAAGGTATAATCGCCGCAGGTGACGAAGGTCGCTTCTGCAACGCCGATTATATCTCCGTAGTTTTCATAAAGATAGACTATGGTTTCAAAGGCTTCGCCGTCGGTTGTTTCGCTGTAGGTAAAGCTGTATTCATCGGGAAGAGAAACACCGTCGTAATTATTATACCTTGCAACGATATTTCCGTTGGAGGAAATTTCGATGGTGGTATCACCGATAACCGCTTCGATGCTGTCAACAAAATCATCAGGGATTCCGGTTCCGGAAGTGTAATCGCCGATATATGAATATTCAATTTCGCCGTGCTCACCGCCGGTGATTGCGTTCAGCTTTTCGAGCATGGCTTCTTCACCGATGCCCGGATAGGCAATGCCCGCTTCGTTATAGGAAGTGTTTCTGTAAACCGGAAGGGCTTCGAAAACCATATCTTCATTCCAGGGGTTGCCGTTTTCAAGTTCGGAAATATCGTATGCGAGATAACTTTCCCAGCCATAAGCTACAGTTCCGCTTTCTTCAAAAACAAGTTTCGGAAGATCATATCCTCCGTATTCGGTTTCGCCGTTTGAATTGAGCGGAAAATCGTTGTTGTCTTCGGGTGCAGAACTGTTCGGAGTGATGGCGTTTATTCCGGCGAAAACCACCAAAGCAATGGCGGCGGCTGTTGCCGCGTATTTAAGCCAAGGGGATTTTTTGACTTTTGGGGCTCGTATTTCGCCTGCGGATTCAATGAAGTTTTCATCAATTTCATTCATTGCGCTGCTGATATCTTCGGATCTCATAAATAAAATCCCTCCTTTTCAAGGTGTTCTTTAAGGGCTTTTCGGCTTCGGAAAAGGGAGCTTTTTATCTTCGCTTCGCTTGCTCCGAGAAAAGAGGCGATTTCTTTGATGGAATCCGCATAAAAATACCGGCAGACAAAAATATCGCGGTTTTCCTTGCCGAGGCTTTCGAGGAAGCGGCTGATGCTTTCCGCAAGGGCTTTTTCCTCAAATTCTTTTTCCGGAAGGGAATTATCCGGAATACATTCATCCAGTTCCGAAAGGGAAAGAGCGTATTCGGATTTTCCGCGTTTTTCGCTGTGTTTTCTGCGAAAGACATCTATGGCAAGGCGCCTTGTGATTTTCCCGAGATAGGTTGAGAGGACATTCGGTTTTTTAGGCGGAATGGAATTCCAGGCCTTCATATAGGTGTCGTTCACACATTCTTCGCTGTCCTCGGCATCAAAAAGGATATTATAGGCGATTTTTGAAAGATAACGGCCGTATTTTCTTTCGGTTTCCACTATGGCGCTTTCGCTTCGGGCGAAGTAAAGTTCAATTATCCTGCGGTCATCCATTTTTGAAAACCTCCTTTCAGCAATATATCACGCAAAAGATTCGTTTTGGTTGCGCCGAATTTAATGATTATTTCAAAGGGGGTGGATTTTCTTCTGTTTTTCTGATATATTCAATATGACCGAATAACGAAACGAAAAACACTTATCGGGGAGAAGAAATGAACTTAAAAGAACTTTTTGAAAAGCCCTTGCCGCGGATACCCGCAGAGATAGAGGAGGCTTTGACCGCGAACCGGATAACTCCGACGCTTTTTGAAAATAAAAATGACATACTTTCGGAAGAATCCCTTCAAAATGAAGCCGGATATAAGAAAATGGCAGACGGCAGTTATCTCGTTTCAATGTATTGTCCCATGCCCGGAATTACTCCGGAAATGATCGAATGGTGGTTCTGGTGGCATCCGCAGAAAAGCGAAAGATACAGGGTATGGTTCCCCGGTTCGCATTTTTCGGTAGGTTACCCGAAAAAACAGGCGGATTACTTTGAATCGGCGGTACGGCCCGCCTTCAGAAACAATACGCAGTACCCGGTCGAAAAAATCGGCGGGACAAAAATGCCTTTAAGGATAGATTTTGTAAGTCCGGAAGAATTCGGATTTTCGGGTTCTTTGATGTGTGATAATGATATTCCGCTTATTGTTTGCGGACACGTGGGCGCTTTCAACGGGATTATTATGCATACAGAAATGGCGCATATATTCAGGAGGACGGAAAACGGACTTTTTATGATAAGCAGATTCTGGATGGGAAAGACGCTGAAAAATCCTTTGCTGCGGAAGCTGATACTTACCGATGAAATGGCGAAGGGAATGGCAGAGCATTGCTGCGTCGAGTACAGAAACCTTTGTGAAATTTTGCCGATTCTGTTTAATGAAAGAGGTAATGACTGATTTTTCGTTTTAACGGTCGCAAATCATCGGCAAAAAAGAAAATGAGGATAAACAAAAACGGCTTATGATCCAAAGCATAAGCCGTTTGCGTTATTTACTGTTTTGTGAAATAATGTCCGAGATGTTTTTTGTTGTTATAAACGCGTTTGAAAAATCCAACGATGAAAAGAACGAGGGAAGCTATCGAAATGATTGTGCTTATGAGAGCGCTGCTGTCCATAAAAGTTGCGGAAAGCCCGAAAACGATGAATCCGAGACCCATAAGGCTGCAGCCGTTTGCTTCGCCCTTGCACCATGCGTTATACTGATCCATGGTCTTTTTGCTTTTGAGCTTCATTTTTGCCTCATAGGGGACAAATTTCTGGTTTCTTGCGTTTTTTGCCCTTCCAAGAAATACAACGCCGAGAGCTATTCCAAGAATAAGATATATGTAATTCATAAAAAAATCCTCCGAAAAAATTCTTTATATAGCATATCACAAAAAAGAAATTTATAAAAGGGTTTTGAATTAAAAAATCAAAAAAAGGAAGGATATGCTTTTTTGAGGAAGAAAAACGGGAAACAAAATCAAGATTTTCGCTTCAAACACTTCAAAAGCCTCCCGAAAAATGCTACAATATACATATCATTTTTCGGGAGGCTTTTATCTTGTTTACAGGTAAATATTTTATTGAAAAGCTTAATATGAAAGAACACCCGGAGGGCGGATATTATAACGAATGTCTTAAATCATCCGACGTTATTGATGCTTCCGGGGTGGATTCCGCCTTTGACGGAAACAGAAAACTTTGGACCAGCATATATTTCCTTTTAAAAGACAGGGACGTTTCACGCTTCCACCGTCTTAAATCCGATGAGATATGGTATTATCATTCCGGCGTTCCGATGGTGATTCATATGATCAATAAAAACGGGGAACTGGAAAGGGTCAAACTCGGCCTTGACGCGGAAAGGGGAGAAAAACCCCAGGTGCTCATCCCGAAGGGCTGTATCTTCGGCGCTGTTATGGACGGAACCGGATATTCCCTTGCGGGCTGCATGGTCGCGCCCGGATTTGAATTCGGGGATTTTGAGCTCCTCGAAAGGGAAAAGCTGCTCCGGGAATATCCGCAGTATGAGCTTATCATCAAGCGCCTTACAAAATAAAATCAGAGCAGAAGCACCCCGATGGCAAGCCCGATTCCGGCGGAAACCGCCATTTTGAGGAAAACCTTTGCTCTGTCGCCGTGAAAAAGGCTCTTTTTGTATTTCAGCGAGCAGGTATCGGAAACGTATTTTTCCGCTTTTTGATTGAGCACGGAATCCGGCTCTGATTTTCTGTCCTCGTTTACGAAAAAGAGTACCCGGTCGAAGTATCCGCCTTCGATATTGTTGATTTCGATGATTTTTTTATTGACTCCACGCAGCATTCTGCATTGCACCTCCGTATAAAATTCTCCATATATATTTTCGTATTTAAGGCGTTGTTTATTCACAGAAATTCGGAGATTTTTTTGGATTTTGAAATTATACGAAGAGGATAAAATTTTGCCCGGCTCTGTGGAAAACTCGGTGGAAAACGTTGAAAACTCCTGTTAAAAAGGCTCTATTTCAAGGGGAAAAACGGTATTTTAACATTGTGGAAACAGTTTATTCATAATCATACAAACAGTTTATTAGACTTTACGTAAACTTTTTTTGAGCATCGGTGCTCAAAAAAACAGTCGGAAATGCTCAAAAAAAGAGGCATTCTTGCCTTCGTAAACCTGCACAAAAGTTCAGTGAAAAGGGTGAATTTTTTATGAAAATCGAGAAAATTCCCGACGGAATAAAAATAACCGACATAAGCAGCCTTTCGTTGCCGGAAACCCTCGACTGCGGTCAGTGTTTCCGCTGGAAGCCGGACGAAAACGGAAACTGGAGCGGCGTTGTCAAAGGAGTTTTTCGCGCTATACGTCCGGAAGAGGACGGCATGACAATTCTTGGCATTGATGAAAGGGAATTCAATGATATCTGGCTTGATTATTTTGACCTTTCGAGGGATTATGACACGCTTAAAGCTGATTTCGGCGAAAACATGATGCTTCGCTCCGCCTGCGAATTTGCACCGGGGATAAGGGTGCTCCGCCAGGAACCCTGGGAGGCTTTCATCACTTTTATCATCAGCCAGAACAACAATATTGCAAGGATAAAGGGCATTATTGAGCGGCTTTGCGCTGCTTTCGGCGATGAGATAGAGGAAGGGATATACGCTTTTCCGACGGCAGAAAGGCTCGCGAAGGAGCCTGCTGAAAGCTTTGCAAAAATCGGCTGCGGTTACCGGGCAGATTACATAGTTTCCGCGGCAAAAGAGGTTTTTGAAGGCAGCCTTGATCTTGAATCGCTTATGACGGCGCCGATAGATGAGGCAAGGGAACGGCTGCTCAAGGTTCACGGGGTCGGTCCGAAGGTTGCGGACTGCGTTTTGCTTTACGGACTGGGCAGGGTCGAAAGATGCCCGGCGGACGTTTGGATGAAGCGTGTCATTGCCGCTCTCGGCGGGGAAATGCCGCCCTGCGTAACGGAATATGCCGGAATCGCCCAACAGTTCCTTTTCCATTACGCAAGGAACTTTCCGGAAAAATTTATTGATATTAAAGTTAAATAATTGACGCAAAAGCTCCCGAAAGGGAGCTTTTTTGTTTTTTTAATCGTTGAGTTTTAAACACCGTTAATTTATAATACAAAACGAAGAATTGACTGGAAATCGAAAGGATCCCGATAATAATTTGTTCCTTTTCTATTGAAAATAAAAGAGTTTTAGTATAAAATAAAAATGTAATTTATATTTGAAAGGAAGGATTTATTATGCCGCTTGTCGGAACAAAAGAAATGTTCGCAAAGGCCTATGAGGGTGGCTATGCCATCGGCGCTTTCAATGTAAACAATATGGAGATTATTCAGGGCATTACCGAAGCAGCAGCGGAAGAAAACGCACCGCTGATTCTTCAGGTTTCTGCCGGAGCAAGAAAATACGCGAAATCCATCTATCTTACCAAACTTGTCGAAGCCGCTGTTTATGACACCGGTCTTCCCATTGCGCTTCACCTTGACCATGGCGCAGATTTTGAAGTTTGCAAAGACTGCATCGACAGCGGATTCACTTCCGTTATGATCGACGGTTCCAAGTATGATTTTGAGGACAACATCGACCTTACCAGAAAAGTTGTTGAGTATGCTCATGCCCACGGCGTTTGTGTTGAAGGCGAGCTCGGAACCCTTGCGGGAATCGAGGACGACGTCAACGTAAGCGCAGAGGATTCTTCCTATACAAGACCAGACCAGGTTCAGGAATTTGTTGAAAGAACCGGAGTCGATTCCCTTGCAATCGCTATCGGAACTTCCCACGGCGCATACAAATTCAAACCGGGCCACAAACCGGAGCTTCGCTTCGATATCCTTAAAGAAGTTGAGGAGCGCCTTCCCGGATTCCCCATCGTTCTTCACGGTTCTTCCTCCGTTCCGCAGGAATGGGTTAAAGTCGTCAATGAATACGGCGGCCAGATGCCCGATGCCATCGGCATTCCGGAAGAGCTTCTCCGCGAAGCGGCAAGAATGGCTGTCTGCAAAATCAACATTGACTCCGACCTTCGCCTTGTATGCACCGGTTCCATCCGCCAGCATCTTATCGAGCATCCGGATCACTTCGACCCCAGAGAATATCTCAAACCCGCAAGAGAAAACATCAAAGAAATGGTCCGCCATAAAATCGTTGACGTTCTCGGCTGCAACGGAAAAGCATAATTACATAAAACGGAAAAGACCGTCTTTTAGGGCGGGGTTCATAAAACAGTTAAAGCCAAGCTGCAAAATACAGCTTGGCTTTTATCGTTGTTCGCCCTAATATAAGGAAAAACGTTTCTGTCCGATGAATAAACTTTATCTATCTCTTTTTGTAAACAACCAATTCGGGATTTGAACCGTTTTCTTCATAAGTACAAACGAGCAAAAATTCCATATTTGCTGCAATGCCGAAGCAACGGCTTCCTCCAAACTCACATTCGAGCTGGTTTCCGAGATAGGTTGCGTTATCATCAAGAAATTTTGCAGTCTGACCGTTCGGAAGACGGTATTCGAGATTGATATATCCGCCCACAAGGGCGTTAAGTTTTTCTACTTTGGGCATTCCCGCAATTTGCAAATCATTAAATTCATCAATGAGCTGTTGCTTGAATTCTTCAAATTTTTCTGCACCGCCGAGGTATTTATACTGTTTCCAATAATCAAGTTTCGGCAGCATATCTTTCATATACGCACGGGCCTGTTCCGCGGAAAAGTGTTCGTTTGCCATATTATTCACGCAAACCTCAATTAAATCGTCCATGTCATGGTACATATACTCGCCGTCGGCATAGCACCATTTGCAGTATTCTTCGTTGAAAAATCCGTCTGTTTCACGGCTCGTATTGGAGTCTTCGAGCGGCATACCGCAGCATTGACAAATAAGCTGTCTTGGTGAACCGAGAAGGGTGTTGATTGAAACGTCAAATAATTTTGATAACAGCTTTAAAGTTTCGGTATTTGGCGTAGTTTCACCGTTTTCCCAGCGAGAAACTGCCTGGCGGGTTACGAACACCTTTTCCGCAAGCTCGTCCTGCGACATACCGTTTTTGGTTCTAAGTTTAAGAATAATTTCTTTTGTATCCATAAATTAACCACCTCATACCGATTATACGGCAAGTAACGCAATTTGAAAAGCAACTCGCTGTTGCTGGCTGATAGATAACCGCAACTTAACGCATACAAGTTATTTCAAGATAATAATACCACATATGCAGGAAGAAAAAAGTTTTTTCAGTAAACATATTGCAAAATATTTTAAATTCAATTACTCTTGTTATATTGAAAGGAGTGAAACTGATGGAAAAACTGCTCTACGACATGATTTTCAAGCGCAAATCCTTCCATATTTTTACCGGAACGGGAAAAATCGTGCCGGAGGAAATTTCTGCAATCGAAGAAATCTATAAAAAACTGAAGCCCCTCGATGGGAATATCAGAACGGAGATCCGTATTCTTCCGGCGGGTTCGACTTCCTGCGCGAGGGGACAGGAATACGATATCCTCATTTACAGCGAAAAGAAGGAGGGTTATCTTCGCAACGTGGGATATATCGGTCAGCAGCTTGATTTGTTTCTTGCTTCGATGGATATCGGTTCTCTCTGGTTTGGAATAGGAAAGACCGATGAAAAGGAATATAACGGTCTTGATTACGTAATTATGTTTGGAATCGCAAAAATGCCGCCGGAAAAATTCCGCAAGGATATGTTCAAAAGCAAGCGCAAGCCCCTTGATGAAATCTGGAGCGGCGGTTTTTATGAGGATATGGGCAATATCGCAAGATTCGCGCCTTCCGCCTGCAACACACAGCCATGGAAGGTTGAGGCAAGCGAAAACGAGCTGACTGTTTGCCGCTATAAAAAGCCGGGAAAGCGCGGAATAATGCCCGCGGACAAGGTCGCTTTTTATAACAGAATTGATATCGGCATCTTTATGCTTTTTCTGGAACTTTGCCTTGAGCACGGCGGCTTTGCCTTTGAAAAAGAACTTTTTGCCGATGAGCACGAAGATGAAAGCGAAACGGTGCTCAACGCAAAATATTATATACAGAAGCCATAATAAGTGATATAATATTTTTATAAAAGCGAAAGGAGCAAAGCGATGAAATTCAACTTCAAAAAAGCAGTTATCATAATACTTTTTTCTGCCGCTTTGCTTGTGGGAACGGTTTCGCTTTTTGTCGGAATCAAAGACAGCGTTTCTTTGGCGGCAAAAACGAAAGATTGGTTCGATGCACCGGGATATTTTCGGGATTACAGCATTTATAACGTGAATAAAGACGGCGAAACGACCTATCGGCTGAGGTATGTTTACTATGCCGGAGGCGCGGAATACTTTATCGAAACTGATTACGGAAGCGAAATTATCCCCGAAATCGACAGCGTACGAACGGTGCTCTATGAGCCGGAAAATCCCGAAAATGCTGTGCTCAAAGGCGGAAACAGTTCGGATGTGTTTCTTTATATAGGAGTTTTGTTCACTTTTGCACCGCTTTTTATGATAACAGTATGGCTTTTTGCCACAGGAAAACTCAAAATCAGTGTAAAGATATTTGACTTCACAGCTGGATTTGTACTGTTTGCGGTGGGCGAATTGGCCATATATCTTATGGGCGGAAGCCTTTGGATAGGAAACGCGATTAAATCCATGGGTATTGTTGTAGTGATTCCCGGTTTGATGGTGACGATTGGCATTTTACAGATGATAAAAACCGCTTTTGCCGCGGTAAAGGAGAAAAAATGAGGGCGAAAAACTGTGTGAAACTCACTCTTGAGTTTCTGAAAAAGAAATTTGATGAAAGCGAATATTTTGCCGATAAAAAGGCGGAAAGGGATTACCGCTTTGAACATTCCGTAAGGGTTGCCAACATCGGGAAAATAATAGCTGAAAAAGAGGGAATGGATACAGATGCTTTGGTCATAGCCTGCCTTCTTCATGATGTTTCGTATTGCAACGAATTTGCGGACAGGGAAGATGCGAGAAACCATGGAAGATATTCCGCGAAAATTGCCCGACCTTTTCTCGAGGAAATCGGAATGGAGCCGCGGGTTATCGAAGATATTTGCTACGGAATTGCCATTCACGTTGATGATGAGGCGGATTTTCCCGGGGAAAGAACGGTTTTTGCTCTTTCCGTCGGCGATGCTGACAATATAGACCGTTTTGACGCTTACCGCATATTTGAAAATCTCAAATGGGCAAAATATGATGAAATGAGCCTTGGCGAAAAAGAGGAGCATTGCAAAAAGCTTATCGAAAAGCTCGAAAGATTCAAAAGCCTTGATTTTGCCACCGAAACGAGCAAGGTCATGTGGCTTGAAAAGCTGGATTATCAGATTGGATTCTATGGGAAACTTCTTAAACAGGCGGAAAACAGCGAACTTTGATAATAACTGCAAACGAGAATTGCCGGAATAATAAATTCAGAGTTTCTTAATCCTTTATTAAGATTCTCTTAATTCTATGGAAATTAAAAAATCCCGCTGTATAATTGAATCAAACCAATTATAAAGGCAGGCGAGGGAATATGAAAAAGATCATTGCGATTATTTTGGCGGCTGTTTGTATTTTTTGTTTTTCCGGCTGCGGAATAAGCTTTACGGCGGAAAAAATCGTTTCCGAATCGGATATTTTTAGCGATAGAGATATTGATAAGGCGATGTTTGCCGTCTATAAAAAATTCGCCTTTGATTTTGAAGGCTGTATTTTACTTGAACTTGAATATGATGAAGAATATTCAAAAAACAGAATGTATGATTGGGCGGAACAGTACGGTGCCGATGAGGCCATCGTTTTGCTTTCGAAATTTTATGTTGCGGCGGAAGGGGACGGAAGCCTCGCCCCGGGCGAAACATATTCAAAATGGAATTGGGTCCTGGTACGCAACAGGGGAGAAAGCTGGAAGCTTATGACATGGGGCTACGGCTGATGATGAAGGGAGAGTTTTTATGGTTCTGCAAAATGAAAAATGTACGGTTGTTACGGAAATTGATGAAAGCTACGTCCTTGGCGTTGATGATGAAAACTATAATGTGGTTTTCAATCCAAGGGAGTTCAAAAACAGCGACGGCTATGCCGCCGTTACCGTTATAGCAAAGACTGATAAAACGATCAGAATTGCGGTTATCTGCGAATACAGCGTGGAATTCAGCGCCATGTTAAGCGGCAGTGAACTCAGCCTTACGGTCAACGGCGACGCCATGATTTTTGACCTCAGGGACGGAAGCCTTCTTCATTATGAAAAAGATGCAGTCAAAGAGGAATTTGATTTTTCGCTGCTGGATAAAATGCTTGAATAAAAATAACCCGCATGAAA
>CAZOOL010000032.1:0-6170 GCA_964581405.1 uncultured Oscillospiraceae bacterium
ACTTAAATCTCCCTTCACGGCAAAGAAGGTTTAAATCCCGTTTAATATCTCAAAAAGCTCTTCGGAACCCCGGGCGATATAGTCCGGAGGATAATTTTCGTCCTCCTCACAGTAATCTCCCGGGTGGTGGATCGCGATGCAGACCACCTTTGCTTCCGGGAAATCCTTTTTGAGCATGGCTTCGGCGTTTCTGCCGAAGGCAACGTCCACGCTGTGGTCCCCGATATAGACAAAAGTTCCTTTCCTCTCCGTTATCCCAAGCTTTTCAAGGCATTTTATAAACGCGGCCGGGTGGGGTTTCTGTTCCTCAAAAAGAACGTCATCAACTCCGATGACCGCGCCGAAGTATTTGAGCACGCCATGGTGCTCAAGCGATCTTTCTATTATTCCGGCGCCGTTCTGTGAACAAACGCCCATTTTCGTTTCCCTGAAATGTTCAAGAATTTCCCCGATTCCGGGGTAAAGTTCCGATTCGGTTTTGTTTTTCAGCTGAACCTCGCCCCACATTTTGACCGCGGCCCGGGTCTGTTCGTCATCAAGCCCATAGCAGACGTGGTAAAGCTCCACCCAATCGGAAATCCTTCCGTAGGTTTCCTGAAAATTCTCCCTTGATGAAAGGGGCTCCGGAATATTTTCATATACGTCCGGAATGAAGTTCGAAAGCACTTCAAGGCTCACTTCGATGGATTTTTTCGAGGAATCCGCAAGGGTTCCGTCGTAATCCCATAAAATTGCTTCTATCGCCATATCAAATATCCTTCGTTATGTTGTCGAATGAGGGCAGCGTTGCTCGGCAGTTGCTCCGCTCGCCGCAAAGCCTGTCTGTGCAGTTCGAGCACTGCAGTGCCTTGTTTGTGCCCTCATAAAAGCGTTCCGGATGGAGCGCAAAAGAAATTTCCCAAACCGCAAGAACGATTACCGCCATGGCGCAAAGGCTCCATGTGAAAAATCCCGGCACAAAAATAATCGGCGAAAACATCATCATGTGATCCCAGTTAAAAATCCGGCAGGTCGTGCAGCAGCGGTTTTTCATAAACCATACCCTAAAAGGGCACCAGAAAAGCACGCAGATAAGATCGCATACATAAAAAGCCACCGAAAGGAGCAAAAGCATATTCCTGCTGATTATGCCCGCAAAATAAAGTATTCCGATCACCGCCGTCAGCGCAAACCACACAAGACCGATTTTTATGGTATCGAGGTTGCATTTCTTTATGTAATCAATAAGATCCTGAAGCTTTTTCATATTGCGGATATCCCTCGGGATAAAATCTCTCAGGCTGAATTTCGTTGAACCGAGGGGAAGAAATTTCCTGCTCGGGAAAACCTGCAAAAGCATGTCCCCCATCCATATGAACCACAGAATATGGAAAATCGAAAATTCCCCAAAGAAATTCCAGCCGCTCATAATTTCGAACTGTTCCGGCGCCGCAAAGAAAAGCGCCGCGGAGGCAATTAAAACAAAACAGCGGAAAAGGAATTTCGCTTCATATATTTTTCTCAATTTTGAAACAGCTCTTTTTACCGAAAACATCTGCCACCCCATGAATTTTATTAAATATAGACACAGTTTTAATAATACCGAAACTCACTCGGAAAATCAAGAGAAAGTGTCATAATGCGACAAAATGTTGCTTGCCGCACCGTTGCGTAAAAAACGACTGAATAAGTGCACCTGTTTCCGCACCAAAAAAGGCACCCCTTGCGGGTGCCTTTGATTCATTTATCCGTATTCAGCATTTTGCGAAGCTTCAGTTCGTTTGCTTCCTCGTCCATATACGATATCCCGAGGAGCATTCCGCTTTCATCGAAAACGGCAATGTTTCCGTCAATGCCGCCCCAGCCGCGCTTTTTCAGTTCCAGCGGAACCCCGCTGCGGTAGAGCCTTCTGTCGAACTCTCCGAGAACAAGCCTCGGAAGCCCCTCAAAAAGCCTCTCAACGGGCATAAGGTGTTCCTCAAAGGTCCCTTCCTTCATCATATCCTCGATATCCCCGATGGTGTAACATTCGGAGATATCAAATCCCGCCGCCATGGTGCGCTCGAGGGCGCTCATGGAAGCGCCGCAGCCGAGCTTTTCGCCCATGTCGTTGATAAGAGTGCGGATAAAAGTGCCCTTTCCGCAGGAAACTTCGATCCTTGCGGTCTGAGCATGCTCATCAAATTCCACGAGCACAATGTCATAGACCTCGATCTCTTTTTGAGCACGCTCGACGGTTTTGCCCTCTCTCGCAAGGTCATAAAGCGGTCTTCCGTTGACCTTGACGGCGGAATACATCGGCGGGAGCTGCATCTGCTTTCCGATGAATCCGGCGGCAACAGCCGCGAATTCCTCTTTTGAAACATGACTTTCGCATTCTTTGAGCACGCGCCCGGTGGTGTCCTGGGTGTCCGTAACAATGCCGAATTTGATATCCGCGGCATAGCGCTTATCCTCATTGGGGAGGATATCACAGCATTTTGTCGCTCCGCCGAAAAAAAGCGGAAGAACCCCCGTCGCCATAGGGTCGAGGGTTCCGGAATGTCCTATTTTTCTGGTTTTTGTAACTCCCCGGAGCTTCCCTATAACGTCAAAAGACGTGAAACCCGCGGGCTTTTTCACCGGAAGAATACCCGTCATAGATCCTGTTCCTCCTGCCCGAGGCTTTCGCCGACCGCGCCGAGAATTGTCTTTTTCGCCGTTTCAAGGTCGCCCTCGACAAAACAGCCGGAAGCGCATCTGTGACCGCCGCCGCCGAGTCTGGCACAGACGGCGCTGGCGTCAACCTCCTCGCCGGTGCGCATGGAAATTTTGTATCCGTTGTCCCTCTGGCGAAGGGTTATACCGACCTCAACGCCTTCAATCTGGCGGGGCATCGCGGCAACTCCCTCGAGCTCCGCTTCAATGGCGCCGGTTCTTTCCATCATTTCCCTCGTTATATAAACGAGGGCGCATTTTTTGTTAAAATGGTATTCAACTGTGTTGAGCACCTCTTTTTCGATGGCAATGCGGGAAAGGGATTTCAGCTCGAACATGACCCTGTTTATCATAACGAAGTCGCATCCGGCCTTGAACATTCTTCCTGCAACGGCATGGGTATGGCCGGTGGTGTTGGAATAGCGGAAGCAGCCCGTATCGGTGGAAACACCGGTATAGATGCAGTCCGCAATAAGCTTCGTCAGCTCAACCTCCTCGAATCCGTAACAGATATCCTCGATTATCTCGCAGTTTGCCGCGGCGGTATCGCGCACCAGCCAGTTTTTCGCGTAATGCTTGTTTGAACCGTGGTGGTCGATGCAAAGATCGACCTTCCCGCGGTATTTATCAAGGTTTTCGCCGAAAAGCTGTTCATCGGCGATATCCACCGCAACGACAGCCTTCGGCTCGAATTCCTCCGGTTTATAGTCAAGGAGCATATATGAATACTGTGCCGGAATCTCATCGTGACATTCTATGCGGCTTCTTTTCCCGAGCTGGTCAAGGATATAACGGAGCGCAAACGCACTCCCGAGGGTATCGCCGTCCGGGTTCCTGTGACAAAGAATGACAATATCTTCCATCTCACGAAGAAGCTCACAGCATTTCTGTACGTTAACTTCCATATTCATTTTCTCCTTTCTTATAAATTATTCTTCCCCGATTTCCCGGAGAATTTTCTGGATGCCTGCGCTGTATTCGATGGAATCGTCCGGAATGAAATGGAATTCCGGAACCTTCCGAAGCTCAAGGCGCATCATCATCTCATGGCGGATAAATCCGCCGGCTTTGGTAAGGACCTTGACGGCTTCCTTTGCCTTTTCCATGCCTTCAAGGGAGCTTATATATACTTTGCAGTGGGAAAGATCGTTGGTAAGCTCGATGCGGACAACGCTTATCATTCCGCCGGAAATACGCGGATCTTTCATGCTGCGGAGGATATCCATCAGCTCGCGGCGGATATCCTCGCTGGTTCTGTTAAGTTTGAATCCTGCCATATTGCCTCCGATTTAGTCCTCGCGGTATTCTTCAACGATATAGGCTTCGAAAACGTCGCCTTCCTTGATGTCGTTGAATTTGGTAAGAGCCATACCGCATTCATAGCCGGAAGCAACCTCTTTGACGTCGTCTTTGAAGCGTTTAAGGCTGTCGAGCTTGTCGTCGGCAATGATAATGCCGTCGCGGACTACGCGGATATTTGCGTTTCTGGTGATTTTGCCCTCGAGAACGTAGCATCCCGCAACGGTACCGACGTTGCTGATTTTGTAAACCTGGCGGATTTCTGCACGGCCAAGGTCAACGTCGCGGAATTTCGGAGAAAGCATACCTTTCATTGCGGCCTGAATTTCCTCAATGGCATCATAGATGATTCTGTAAAGACGGATGTCAACGCCTTCACGCTCCGCGGTATCTCTTGCGGTGGTATCGGGGCGGACGTTGAAGCCTACGATGATTGCATTGGAAACCTGGGCAAGCATAACGTCGGATTCGTTTACCGCGCCGACTGCGCCGTGGATAACCTTTACGCGGACTTCCTCGTTGGAGATTTTTTCGAGGGACTGGCGAACCGCTTCAACGGAACCCTGTACGTCAGCTTTGACGATAATGGGAAGCTCCTTGATTTCGCCTTCGGCGATCTGGTTAAAGAGGTTATCGAGGGTAACTTTCTGGTACTGTTTGAATGCTTCCTGTTTTGCTTCATATTCACGCTGTTCAACGAGTTCGCGTGCAAGTTTTTCATCAGAAACTGCGTTGAACTGGTCGCCGCCGGTGGGAACGGAATCAAGACCGGTGATTTCAACGGGAATGGAGGGACCCGCTTCGGTAATGCGGTTGCCCTTGTCATCGATCATAACACGGACTTTACCGACGGAAGTACCCGCAATAACAACGTCGCCGGTATGGAGAGTACCGTTCTGAACGAGCATGGTCGCAACGGGACCGCGGCCTTTGTCAAGACGGGATTCGATAACGGTGCCTTTTGCCATTCTGTCCGGGTTTGCTTTAAGCTCGCGGACTTCCGCAACAAGAGTGATCATCTCAAGGAGAGTATCAATGTTTTCGCCGGTTTTTGCGGAAACGGGAACACAGATAACGTCGCCGCCCCATTCTTCGGGAACAAGACCGTATTCGGTAAGTCCCTGCATAACTTTATCCGGGTTTGCGGTGGGTTTATCAATTTTGTTGATTGCAACGATGATGGAAACCTCCGCCGCTTTTGCGTGGTTGATCGCCTCAACGGTCTGGGGCATGATGCCGTCGTCCGCCGCAACAACAAGGATCGCGATATCGGTGCAAAGCGCTCCGCGGGCGCGCATTGCGGTGAATGCTTCGTGTCCGGGGGTATCAAGGAAGGTGATGGAATCTCCGCTTTCGGTGGTGACTCTGTATGCGCCGAGGTGCTGGGTAATGCCGCCTGCTTCGCCGGAAGCGACGTGTGCGCTTCTGATGTAGTCGAGGATGGAGGTCTTACCGTGGTCAACGTGACCCATTACGCAGACAACGGGGTCGCGGGTAATAAGATTTGCCGCATCGTCCTCGCTGTCGTCGATAAGTCTGTCCTCGATGGTGACGACAACTTCTTTTTCAACCTTCGCGCCGATATCCATGGCAATAAGCGCCGCGGTATCATAATCAATGACTTCGTTTACGGAAACCATCATGCCCTGAAGCATAAGGCGTTTGATGATCTCAGCGGAAGCGATTTTGAGCTTGAGAGCAAGGTCGCCGACGGTGATTTCATCGGGAATGGTGATTTCGAGTTTCTGGCGGCGCTGACGCTCCATCTCCAGCTTCTTGAGTTTTTCCTGTTCCTGCTCGTGTTTGCTCTTCTTGGGTTTGCCCTGCTGTTTGCTCTTCTGGTTGAGCTTCTGCTTATTGGTATAGCTGTCGCTCATGGAAGAAGCGGGCGCGATCTGTTCATATTTGTCATTGTATTTGTCGAGGTCAACGGAAACAGCGCTCATATCGACATGGGCAGCACCTGCGGCGAGTTTTTCTGCCGGGGGCTGATTTGCAGGGCGGGGTTTGCGCTCGACGGGCTTTTTGGGCTCGTGGCGATGGCTGTTGTCCTCTTTATCCTTGTCAAAGCTGTTTCCGCCGAAACGGTCATTCTTCTGGAAGTTCGGTTTATCTCCGAAACGGTCGTTTTTCTGGAATGCGGGTTTGTCGCCGAACTTGCGGTCGCCGTTCTGGGTACGGTTGTTATCGAATTT
>CAZOOL010000032.1:6270-14147 GCA_964581405.1 uncultured Oscillospiraceae bacterium
TCGCCGTTCTGGGTACGGTTGTTATCGAATTTGCGTTCGCCGTTCTGCTGGCGGTTATTATCAAACTTGCGCTCGCCCTGCTGATGGTTGTCTGCGGGTTTGCGGTCGTTATTTTTCTGTTCGGATTTCTGTGCCGGTTTTTCTTCCGCTTTGGGGGCGGGTTTCTTTTCTTCCGCTTTGTGAACGTTTTTTTCCTCTGCCTTGGGCGCGGGTGCGGGTTTTTCCTCCGCTTTTACTTCCTTCGGAGCCGGTTTTTCGGCAGGTTTGGCTTCCGCTTTGGGCGCTTCGGCCTTAGGTTCTTCTTTTTTCTTTTCGGTTTTGGGCTGTCCGGCCATAGCGAAATAGGAAGCAAAGCTGGTAACCTCGTTCTTTTTTGTGTAATGCTCAAAAACGAAGTTCAGTTCCTCTTCGGTAAGGGTGGCCTGAGCCTTTTTCGGCGGAAATTTTTCGCCCAAAACATCAATAACGTCCTTTACAGGCTGTTTAAGATCTTTTGCAACGTCCGCCACTTTATATTTAATGTTATCAATCATCTATGCAATTCCTCCCATAGTTCATGCTTGGTGCTCGCCGCTTTCAAGCAGCTCTTTTATTTTTTTTGAAAAACCGCTGTCGCAAACGGAAAGCACTCCCGCACGTTTTGCAACGGCATAACCAATTTCATCCATTGTAAGGGGCAAAATATAAATTTCCGTTCCGGTTTCTCCGGCAATGCGCTTTATGTTTCTTGCCGTTCTTTCGGAACAGTCGCTTGAAATAAGAACCGATTCCGCGGTGCCTTTCTGCATGGCCTCGACGGTCATATCAAAGCCGAAAACGAGTTTTCCCGCTTTTCTGCAAAGCCCGAGGAATCCCGAAAGTCTGTCATTCCCCATCCTTTGCCAGCTCCTTTTCAAGCGCTTCATAAACTTCTTCCGGAATCGAGGTTTCAAAAACCCGCTCGATACGTTTTGTTTTCCGCGCCTTTTTAAGGCATTCTATATCCGGGCAGACATAAGCGCCTCTTCCGGGTGATCTTCCGGTTTTATCGAGGGAAATAACACCCTCGGGGCTTTTGACGACCCTTATAAGTTCGCGTTTGGGCTTCATTTCGCCGCAGCCTGTGCACATTCTCATAGGTATTTTTTTCATAAAAAGGCTTCCTCCTTTCGGAAAAGTTTATTTCGCTTTACTGATTATTCCTCTTCGCCCCAAAAGCCGCTTTCGGGCTTGATATCAATTTTCCAGCCGGTAAGTCTTGCGGCAAGGCGTGCGTTCTGGCCTTTGTTGCCGATGGCAAGAGAAAGCTGTTCATCCGGAACTTTAACCTTGCAGGCTTTTGCGCCTTCGGGGTCAATTTCAACGGAAACTACCTTTGCGGGGGAAAGCGCTGCGGCAATGAATTCAGCTGGGTCTTCGGAATACTGAACGACGTCGATTTTTTCTCCGCCGAGCTCATCAACGATTTTTGCGACCCTTGCGCCGCGGCTGCCGATGCAGGCACCAACTGCGTCAATATCGGAATCCTTGCTCCATACCGCAAGCTTGGTTCTGGAACCCGCTTCGCGGGATACCGCTTTGATTTCAACGGTGCCTTCATAAATTTCGGGAACCTCAATTTCAAAAAGGCGTTTCACAAGGCCGGGATGGGTTCTGGAAATCATTACCTTCGGGCCTCTTTCAGAAGCGGCAACCTCAACAACGTAAACCTTGGTTCTTTCGCCGTCTTCAAAAATCTCTCCGGGGATCTGTTCGGATTTGAGAAGAAGGGCTTCATTGTGGTCGATTTCAAGGGTAACGCTTCCGCGGACGGGATCGGTGCTGATAACGGTGGCGGTGATGATTTCGTGCTCACGGCTCTGGAACTCCTTGAGCACCTGGCCTCTTTCCGCTTCGCGGATACCCTGTTTGATAACGTGTTTTGCGGTCTGGGCTGCGATTCTGCCGAATTCCTTTGTTTCAAGGGGGATATCGACGATATCGCCGACCTGGGCCTTTTTGCTGTATTTAACAGCTTTGTCGAGAAGGATCTGGTTTGCGGGGTCCTCGACCTCGTCAACAACGAGCTTGCGGATCGCAACTTCAAAGGTTTTGGTTTCGGGGTTGATAACAACCTTTACGTCCTCGGTTCCGACGTAATCGCGGCGGATCGCAATGACGATGGCATTTTCGATCTTTTCGCAAAGATACTCAACGGAAATGCCTTTTTCCTTTTCGAGAAGCGCAAGGGCATCAAAAAATTCTGCGTTCATTTTTTTATAATTCCTCCTCAGTCATCACTGTTAAAGTCATAGTAAAGTTTTATATATGCGGTTTCGTTTTTGTTGAAAACCATTTCCGTTCCGTCCTCGAAGGAAGCGGTGATAACGCCGTCCTTTATATCATCGAGCTGGAGCAGGAATTCTCTCTGGTTATATCCTTCCGGAACGCGGATAAATCTCACCGTCGCGAGGTAGCCGAGATATCGTCTTATGTGTTCCTCTGTAAGGAGCTTTCTTTCGATTCCGGGGGAAGAAACCTCGAGGATATACTGTTTTTCGATGGGGTCCGCCTCATCGATAATGGGGTCTATCATGCGGCTGAAGTTTTCACAGTCCTCAATGGTAAGACCTTCTTTATCAATAAAAAAGCGCAGGTACCACTCCGTGCCCTCTTTTTCAAAACGGACGTCCCAAAGTTCAACGCCGATTTCTTCCGCAACGGGAAGGGCAAGCTCAGTGCAGATCTGCGCGGTATTTTTCTTTTTTTCCGCCAAAAAAACACCTCCAAAATCTTTCGGTAAATAGAAAGGAGCGGGTTTTTCGTTCCCACTCCTTCAGCCTAACATATTACTTTAATAATATTAACATATTAAAAACGAAAATGCAAGTGTTTTATCAACAAAATTGCAGATTTTTTCTTTATTTTATGCGAAAAACCGGCTTTTCTTCATTCCAAAAAGTTCATTATCGCGCCCGCCGCCCACAAAAGAAGCATATGCGCCGGATAAAACCAGTAATAAATATTTTTTACTGTTTTGTTATAAAATCCCTGTTTTCCCCGGTAAAGCCATATCGGAATAATCGCCGCGACGGCAATTCCCTGCTGTGGAAAAAGAATTTCCGTTCCGGAAAATTCAAAAACATAGTTTAAACCGCCAAGCATTTCAAAGTTTATAAACGAAAGGCATGCAAGCTGCCCCAAAAAGCAGTAAAGCTTCCTCCCACGGAAGAAATAAAACACAAGCACCGTAAGAACGCCGGCGTAATAATAATCCGCAAAGCTTATAGTTCCAAATATAGCTCCGAGTGCAACGGTTCCTGCTCCGGTAAGTATCCGAATAATGAGTTTTTTGTCCTTTACCTTTTCGTTGAGATAAATCATCGAAATTCCGATGAGAAAAGTCCAGAGAACATTCTGATGAAACGGATAAAACGGACTTCCGGACATTATAAGGTTGAACGGAACTTCCGAAACAAGCGCAAACACAAAAAGCCGTTTTACGTATTTTTTAAGATTTTTTGTAAGAAAAAAACCTTCCACCGTCATGAATGCGAACAGCGGGAAGGTCATTCTTCCTATTGCCGTAAGCCAGTCATTGCCGGGAACGACCGTTGCCCAAAGGTGGTCGCAAAGCATAAGTGCCATGGCGATGATATGAAGATGAAAGGAGGTAAGTTCAAACTTTTGTTTTTCCATAAATCCTCCGCCTATTTTGAATATCTTGCAACTCCGCTTTCCTCTTCCGGATCCCAAAGCACCGCTTCGCCTTTTTTAAGGCTTTTCGGAACGTCGATGAGCCGCTGGTTTTTTGAACCGCGGAAAAGAAGATTCAGCGAGCGCTCTTCAAGAACAAATCTCCCGTCAACAAGGATATCCGTAACGGAAAGGAGTTCCTTCCAGCCGGTTTTCCCGTTTTTGATGCCCTCAGTTATCTGCTCAAAAGTATAGCCGGAATAGGTCATTATATGAAGCCCGCGTTTTTTTATTTCCGTTCCCAGTTCCGCAAAGGCCTTTGCCTGAAAAAAAGGCTCGCCGCCGGAAAAGGTGACCCCCTGCAAAAGCGGGTTTTGCCCGATGGCTTTGAGTATGTTTTCCGGGTGGCTGATATATCCGCCGTTCGGGTCGTGTGTTTCCGGATTATGGCAGCCTTTGCAGTGATGGGGGCAGCCCTGACCGAAAATCGTCATTCGGATTCCCGGTCCGTCAACGATGGATTCCCTCACGACCCCCGCAAGGCGCAGGGTTTTCATCTCTGTTTTTTCTTCCATAGTTTTCTCCATGCTTCAAGACCCGAGCGCACCTGCGCCCGGGTCTTTTTTCGCTTGCTTATCAGATTTCCTCCGCCTGGGTCTGGACGGAATGTTTAACCCTGTCCTCAACCTCGGAACGCTTTGCGTTGTTGAAGTTGTCGAGGGTTCCGACGAGGTACCCGGTGATTCTGCGGATACGTTCAAAATGAGCGCCGTCCGCTTCTTTTCTTCCGCATCTGGGGCATTCGTCGCCGATGATTCCGGTGAAGCCGCATTCAGGGTCGCGGTCAACCGGGTGGTTTACGCTGCCGTAACCGATGCCGGATTCCTTCATGCAGCGGATAACCTGCTCGAAAGCATCAAGGTTCTGCATGGGGTCGCCGTCAAGCTCGATATAGGTGATGTGACCGGCATTGGTAAGGGCGTGATAGGGCGCTTCCCTCTTGATTTTATCAAAGGCGGAAATGGGGTAATATACCGGAACGTGGAAGGAGTTGGTATAGTAATCCCTGTCGGTAACGCCGGGGATCTTGCCGAATTTTTCTGCGTCAATGCGGACGAATCTTCCGGAAAGTCCTTCCGCCGGGGTTGCGAGGAGCGAGAAGTTAAGACCGTATTTTTCACTTGCCTCGTCCATTCTCTTTCTCATAAATGCGATTATTTCAAGACCGAGGTTCTGTGCCTCTCTGCTTTCGCCGTGATGAACGCCGATAAGTGCCTTAAGACATTCCGCAAGACCTATAAAGCCGACGGAAAGGGTTCCGTGTTTAAGGACCTCGCCGACCTCGTCATCGGGACCGAGCTTTTCGGAATCAAGCCATACGCCCTGTCCCATAAGGAAGGGATAGTTGCGGACTTTTTTCTTTTTCTGGATTTCAAAACGTTCGAGAAGCTGTTCAATAACAAGGGAAATGCGGCTGTCGAGCTGGTCGAAGAAAAGGTCGATATTGTGGTTGCTCAAAATGGCAAGGCGCGGAAGGTTTATGGAAGTGAAGGAAAGGTTTCCGCGGCTGTTGACTATCTCTCTTTCCGGGTCATAGATATTGCCTATAACGCGGGTGCGGCAGCCCATATACGCGATTTCGGTTTCCGGGTGTCCCTCCTTATAGTAAGGAATATTGAAGGGCGCATCAATGAAGGAAAAGTTCGGGAAAAGGCGCTTTGCGCTTACGCGGCAGGCAAGCTTGAAAAGGTCATAGTTCGGGTCGCCGGGATTATAGTTGATGCCTTCCTTGACCTTGAAAATATGTATCGGGAATATGGGGGTCTCTCCGTTGCCGAGTCCCGATTCCGTTGCAAGAAGTACGTTCTTGATAACGAGTCTTCCTTCCGGGCTGGTATCCGTTCCGTAGTTGATGGAACTGAACGGAACCTGCGCGCCGGCTCTGGAATGCATGGTGTTGAGGTTGTGAACAAGGGCTTCCATTGCCTGATAGGTCGCTCTGTCAATCTCCTTCTCTGCGCGTTTGAAGGTGAAATCCTGTGCCTTGTCCGCAAGCTCTGCGCCGTATTTTTCGGTAAGGATGGCAAGCTCCGCCTCTTTGTATGCTTCGCCGTCCTCGAATCTGGGCCACTGACCCGCGGTTTCCTCGGCTTTCGCCATAATTTCGCGGGCGATATCCTCGCCGTTTTCTTCGCCGGCAAGAAGCTCGAGCGCTCTTCCCATATTCTGGCGATAGAGCTTTCTGTATGTTTTGGCAACGCCGGGAGCCATTCCGTAATCGAAGTTGGGAATACTCTGTCCGCCGTGCTGGTCGTTCTGGTTGGACTGAATCGCAATGCAGGCAAGGGCCGCATAGCTTGCGATATCCTGGGGCTCCCTCAGATGACCGTGACCGGTATCAAAGCCGTCCTTAAAAAGCTTGAGGATGTCTATCTGGCAGCATGTGGTCGTAAGGGTAAGGAAGTCAAGGTCATGGATATGTATATCGCCGCTGTGATGTGCCTGGGCGTGGCGCGGATTGAGAATATACATCTCATAAAACTGCTTTGCGGCTTCGCTTCCGTATTTAAGCATGGTGCCCATGGCGGTATCGCCGTTGATGTTGGCGTTTTCACGCTTTACGTCGTTTTCCTTCGCGGACTGGAAGGTAAGATTTTCCATGGTTTTCATAAGGCGGGTATCCATTTCGCGCACTCTTGTTCTGTTCGCGCGGTAAAGGATAAAACCTTTTGCGGTGCGGGCATGTCCGGTTTCGATAAGCATTTTTTCAACGACGTCCTGAACGTGCTCGACGTGGGGAACCTCGATATGCTCCTTGTTTTCGATATAGTCCACTACCATTTCCGCTATGGAATAGGCCTCCTCATAGTCGTTGCCTCCGTTGGCCTTCGCCGCCATAAAGATAGCGTTCGCAATTTTGTCGATATTGAAATCGGCGATTCTGCCGTCGCGTTTGGTGATAGTAGTGATCATAAACGAAAACCTCCTGATGAAAAATATGTGCTATGTCATATTATAAAGTATCGGGAACCAAAGGTCAATTGTGGAAAACGTAGAATTAAAGTTCTTTTTTGCCATATTAATTTTAACGAAGAATTGTGACCGAATCACTTGACAAAAAATCTTCCCTTTTTTCCAAAAAACGAACCTCCGCAATCGACTTTTTCGGCAATCATGCAGTTATCCCGATATTCTCATTTTGCCTTTCGGCTAATCATTTTCGCAAAAAGGGGCAGGTCAAAAAGCCTGCCCGAATTTAATCCTTATTTGTTAAAATTGCCTTTGCCGTCATCATAATATCCTCATGGATGATGCTTCTCGGTTCAAAACGAACCGCCTTAAAGGTCCAGTCCATTATCATTCCGAGCCCGAAAACCGAAAGCACCGTTCCGATGCCTATGGTCGCGCCCATGAACCACGAAACCAAAAGTACCGCCGCACTTATAATATTGTTCACCGTTCCGATGGAGATTTTTTTGCAGCGTTTGCCGATGGCAACGAGCAAAGCGTCCCTCGGTCCGCAGCTAAGTCCCGTTATCATATAAAAATACTGCCCGATGCTGAGAATAAAAAGGCTTATTATAAAAACTATGATTTTCACCAAAAGCGAATCCATATCCGGAACCGGATCAAGCCAGCTGAAAAAATCCGTACCCAGCCCGACGCAGACCGCATCTATGAGTGTTCCCGCTCCGATGGGCTCTTTCATCAGAAGGTCAATCACAACCACCGAAAGCCCGATGAGTATGCTCGCCGTTCCGTAGGTTATGGGAAAAACGATGGAAAATCCCTGATTGAGCGCGTTCCATGACGGAAATCCGATATCCGCCTCGATCTGAAGATAGATTCCGAAGCCTATAAAAAACATTGTCAGCGCCGACCAGAGCATTTTGACTATCCTGCCGCTCCTCGGCGAAAGATTTTCCCAAAGTTTTTCTATCATCGTTCCCCTCCCCTTCCGGAAAAATATAAAATGATGATATCACTTTTATCCGCATAAGTCAAAGATGAATTACTGTTTATTTAAATGTCCCCCTTGTCAAAACGGACCGGATTTTTCAACCGCTTGCGGTTAAAAAAAGACCGGGGATCCCCCTCCCTTCAGGCAGCGGAAACCGAATTCATCTTGCAAAAAAAGCACCGCTTTCGCGGTGCTTCCGTCTGTTTATTTATCAGCCGTTTCTTTTCTGTCTTGCTTCGATATCAGCAAGAGCATCTTTTCT
>CAZOOL010000033.1:0-14034 GCA_964581405.1 uncultured Oscillospiraceae bacterium
AAAAATCCCTGCCGCTCGGCAGGGATTTTTTTATGAGAATATTTATACTTCTTCGGGACGTTTTTTGTATTTTTTCGCGGAGGAAAAACCCCTTCCGTGAACTTCGGAAACGCGGCTGATCATTATAAAGCACTTGGGGTCAATGCTTTGGGCGATATGAGTTACTTTTGCGATTTCGCGGTTGGAAATAACGGAAAGCACGACCTGGGTTTCATAATGTTTGTAACCGGTTTCCGCATTGAGGAGGGTGACGCCGCGGTCAACCTCTGTAAGGATCGCTTCGGTGAGTTCCTTCGCCTTTCTTGTAACAATCTTGAGTTCCGTTTTGGATTTTCCGAGCACAAGAGTTTTATCAAGGACGAAAGTATAGATAAAAGTGAAAACGATGCCGTAAAGAATACTTTCCATTGGCTTGAAAATCGCAAGAAGAACAACAACGATAAAATCAAAAGCATAAAGGCTTGCGGAAACGGGGATATGGAAAAGCTTGTTGAGAACAAGAGGAGGAATATCCATGCCGCCGGTGGAAGCTCCGGAACGAATTACGAGGCCGAGAGCAAAACCGATACCAAAGCCGCCGAGGACGGTGCAGAGGAATACGTCGTCCGTAAGAACGTAATCACCGAAAATCTGGTTTGTAATTTCGAGGAAAATCGGATAACAGAAAGAGCTTACAATGGTTGTAAGTGCAAAGGCTTTCCCGAGGATGATGAATCCGATAAAGAGCATGGTGATATTGAATGCGAGAACAAATCCGGAAATCGGAACCCCGAAGAAATGTTCGATTATAAGCGCAATACCGGTCGTTCCGCCAAGGGCGATTCCGGAAGGAAGAACGAAAAGCTTGATGCTCAATGCGTAAATTATATTGCCGAAAATAATGCAGGCAAGGGGAAAGAGCTTTTGCCAAAAGTTTGGTTTCTGGTCCATAAAAACGTTCCTTTCAAAAAATATCAGCATAAAAAAACGTTTGCCAAGGAATTTTCCCTAACAAACGTGGATCGAGGCTTTCGCCTAATACATTTTATATTATAAAGGGTAAAAAGACATATTGTCAAGAATTATTTATGCGAAAAAACCATTTTTAATAAAAAATCTTCGTTCGGCACGAAAAAGGAGCCGCCACAATCGTGACGGCTCCTTTTGGAACAGATGATCTGTTTAGTTTTTGTCGGTATAAACGCCGATTGCCAAAGGTCTGAGAGCAGTTGTTTCTGCTTCAGGTTCGCTTTCTTCGGAATCTATGCCGCCGGTTACAGCAGCGCTGTGGATGCTGGCGATTATATTATACTCACCGGTGTTGCCGAGGTTGAAAAGACGGTCGGGGGTGCGGATGTACTCCCAGGTTTCGTAGTCAAGCTCGTCGGTTTCGTGTCCGGGAATAAACAGATAAAGTTCATTGGTGGTTCCGTTGTTCCAATAATCATACAGGGACATTGCGAACATGGGGTCACCTTCAGCGGTGTATCCTGCAAACTCGATGTCGGAGAAATGATAGGTGATACGAGGCATGGTGCCTTCGCGGAACATATCGGTAAGAGGAGTTTCGATAATCTGACGAATGTTGAATACGTTATAGGTTACGTTGCCTTCATCGTCAACGATCTCTACCTCAAATATACCGTTGCGGGGGCTGCCATAGAACTGAATGCTGCTCAAACCGTCTTCGCTGGTATAGAATACGTTGCCCCAGTCATCGGTGGTCTTGCTCATGCCGACGACCTCGTCAATATACCAAAGACGACCTACGTTATCGAGGAGGATAAGGGTCTGGGTAGGCTGATAGTTGACGCTTCCGCTGTAAGCCCAGTTGCCGAGATAGTCTTTATAGGTATCGTAATAGTAGGTTTCGCCATAGCTGTCCTTGATGCCGCCGTCAATGCCGGTGATACCGCAGAAAACAACCTCGCTGGAAGCGCCCTGGCCGGTTTCTCCGGTAATAAAGCCGGTGTTGGACTCGATGAGGTAATCGAGCATATCTACTCTGTGATAAGTGAACATATGCTGATTTTCATCATAGGAATTGATAATCTTTTCGGTTTCCTCATGGGTGAACTCGAGGTCGGTATAGAGATAGAAGTTCATGATCGCGGTGAAGGTATCAAGATCTTCGGAATAAGAGATGCCGAACATCATATCACCGTCGATAGGTTGGATTGCATCTTTTACCACGCCGGTTTCGGGATCGATCTCATAGATCATACCGGTATTGCCGTATTCGCATGCCCAGATGGAACCGCGGCCAAGTTCGGAAGTTGCGATAGAAAGTCCGTAGCTCAATTCTGCGGGAGCGGTAATGGGATTAATTGCGTTAATGGAAGAAACACCGTCGAGCATATCGAATTTATAGGTGCTGGCGCCGGAAACATTGCCGAGGCCGGAACCCTGTACGGAAATTATGCCTTCAAAAGTGAGGTCGAGCGCGGTGACTTCAACGGAAACGGTATCAAACTTGGTTTCGTCCGCTTTGTTTGCGGCAGTGATGGTTGCGGAACCGGTGGCAACTGCGGTAATTTTGCCGTTGCCGTCAACGGTGACAACGTCGCTGTTGTCGCTGGACCAGACAATTTCTTTATAGTCGGTGTACCAGGGGTCAAAGTCATATCCAAGAACTTTGGAGCTTCCGATATTCATGGTAATGACAGAATCACGAAGCATGGGAGTTCCGACTACGGAGCTGTCCATATCGGGAATATTGGAGTGTTCATCTTTCGCTGCGTTTTCAGCGGTAAGAGGAGCAAACAGAGCACAGGTCTCTCCGGAAAGGGTACCGATCTGGGTGCATTCTGCAGTTTCAATATTTACTTCGTAAAGCTGAGATTCTATCGAATAAAGTCCGTAAGCATCAAAACGGGCCCAGTAAAGTTTCTCATCGTTATGATCCCAGGTCATGGATTGGAGATAATCCATAGAAATACCGGTATCGCCGATTTCGCTGAGGCTCCAGCCGAGCATATAGCTGTCGGACCATCTGTCATATTCCATTCCGACGGTCCAGAGATGAGCACTTTCGGTAAGGTCTTCGGTATCCCAATCATAGTTCAAACCGAGAACATAAAGGCTGCCGGCATCGTCACAGGCAAGGCTGAGACCATAGAGACCGCCGCGGTTGAGAACCCAGTCTTCCTGATAGGGAGCGATGGTTGACCACATATTGGGGTCGTAATATTCGCCTTTAAGGTTGATGGAATTGATTTCAGTGGTGGGATAGCCGTCGTCCACGTAAGTGAAGAGGCCGTAAAGTTTGCCTTCGGCATAGCTATAGGCAAGATCCTGATATACGTTGTCGAGCTGGGTGATATAGGTTGCCTCAAGAAGCATGGTATCGTCCAGCATATCCTCATAACGGATACCATAGAGGGCGCCGCTTTCGGTCTGGGCAAATACATATCCTCCGACATACTCGGCGCAGACAAAGTCAGTTTCGCTTACGAAAACGGTAGTTTCATCTTCGTTTACGTCGGAATCGAAGGAAACCCAACCGTTTACGCCGGTATTGAGGTTGTATTGATACGCAACAAGGTCGCCATAAGATGCGCCTTCGCCGCCGAGGTTGATGCCGTAATAGGACTCGTTAAGGGCATAGTCTGCAAAAACGAGCATTACTTTGCCGGAAAGACCGGTAAGATCATAAGAAACGGTATAGTTCTGGTAACCGTCATCATCGGGAAGAACATCATCAACGGTATCCATAGTATAAATAGAGGTTCCGTCACTGCTGAGCATTGCGACAACAGAAACAGAAAGGTTATCACGGAAGGTGATTTCCATGGTAAGCTCGCCGGTTTCGGTATTGTTGAGCAATTTGGCTTCGAGGAGTTCGGGTGCTTCGGTATCGACGGTGATCGGTACTGCCCAAACTTCGGTGGAATCGCCTTCGTAAACACCGGTTGCGGCAATTTCAAGAAGTATCTTGGAGTTGTTGGCAAGGGTTTCGCCTTCGGAATCCTTGAAATCATACATTACAGCATCATTCCAGCTATAAATGAAAGGAATGATCTGTCCGTAAGAGGAAGAATAAACGCTCTTGGGAGCATTGAGGAATGTTGCGTCATAATAAACCTCTCCGGTAGCCATATCGGTATAACGGAAGGAAAGTTCAGAAGCGTTTCTGAGAAGGGAAACATAAATATCGTTGATGGTATCAAAATAACCATCGCCGTTGGGTGAAAGGGAAATATGGGAAATATCAATGGGTTCTTCAACATAAACGTTCATGCCGGGGTATGCGTAATCAGATCCGAACTCGGTGAACAGTATATTGACATACTGATTTCCGATAACCTGAGTGCCGTCATAATCCTCGGAATAATATTCCCAGTAATATCCTTCATCCAAAACGGGAGCGGCGTTCCAGTCGCCATAGAATCCCATATAGGGAAGGGAAATATCCACGCCGTTGTTATTGAGCGCGGTAAGGAAAGTAAAGCCTTCGACGTATCCGCCGTTGGGATAATAGTTTTCAAAATATGCTCTGTCTTCATCAGAAAGAGAAATGCTTACGCTGACGGAAGCGGTTTCGCCGGCTGCGACAGTAAAGACGGTTTCTTCAAGGTCTGCGACGGAATCAAGTCCGACGAGAGCATCAAGATATGCCTGTACGTCATCGTTGAATACGATCTCGTCGCCGTTGACGTCATAACGGAAGGATTCGCTGAGCCAGTTCTCGTCTTCAGCGTTTCCGTTGGCGGCGCGGTAAATGAGATAGGCATCGTGGGAATCGGTTGCGTTGTTTTTATCCACGTCATAAAGAAGAGACATGGAATCAGCGCTTTCAAAAGTGGTTGCGCTCAGTGCTTCGGGAGTACCGGACATGAAATAAAGTCCATCGCTGTCGAGCACGCCTTCGGTCTGTGCAACAGTATCAATCTTATAGAAAAGATCGGAACTGCCGAAGTTATGAACGTTGAAGGTGTAGCTGTATGTTCCGGTTTTTGCGGGATCGTCATACAGGGAAACCTTCGGGGTATCGCTGCCTTCCACGGTGATATAAGCCTGTGTAGTTACAGCGTTATAAACGTTTGCAAGGCCGGACCCTTGGGAACGGGGAGAATAATAAAGGCCGTCCGCATAGGTGAGCGGAACAGAAGAGCTGACAAGAAGATTCTGAACAAGTTCACGATAATTGGTATCAGCATCAAAATTCTGTTTCGCATACTGCATAACGAGCGCCGTCATACCGGAAACGTTCGGAGCAGACATGGAAGTACCGCTCATAACGCCATAACCGCCGTCAACGGTCGAGTAGATATTGCCGCCGGGAGCGGTTATATCCGGCTCAAGGGTAAGGTCGGGAGCAGCACCCCAGGAGGAGAAGTCGCTCATCTGATAGGCGGTATCGCTGGGCATTCCGGTAAGTTCGGCAGGGAAGGAAAGGGTGAATTCAGGGTTTTCGGAAAGTGCGGAAACGATGTAATCACCATCTGCCATTTTGATGGAAATGCAGGGGATGGAAAGGGAGTTATCGGTAAGATCCATACCGAATTCGCCGGTCGTATTGTTGAATACAATACATGCAACTGCTCCGGCAGCTTCTGCATTGGTACATTTATCAAGGAAGCTGATAACGCCGCGCTGAACCAGTACGATTTTACCGGTTACGTCAAGTCCTTCATAATCAGAAGCTTCGCCTGCGCCGGAAACGTAAACGACTCCATAGCTTTCGGTAAGGGTGGTGATCGAAGGAAGACCGTAGGAACTGGTAGTATCAATGTAGGGCATTTTGTAATCGCCGGCAGCAATATAATTGCGCTGAACGCTCCAGTTTTCAACGCTGGCTACGCTGAGTACGTTGTTATATGTAGAAGGAGCACCGATTACCGCATTATCGGGGTTTTCGGTAAGGTTTTGATCGAGTCCCCAGTTATTAGTGTAACCGGCGGAGAAGTTATTGCCGCAGGAAACAGAAAGAACGGTATTGGTTTCGGAAACGCGGTTATAGATAGCATTTACTTCTTCGGTATCGGAAGTAAAGCCAGCGGTGGTACCGAGGCTCATGTTTACAACGTCAGCACCGAGCATAAGGGCATCTTCCAGTGCGGCAAGGATATCCTCACCGTAAGCGCCGCCGTTATAACCGAAAACCTTCATGATGTAAAGCTGTGCATCGGGTGCAACACCGACTACTTCGCTCTCGTCGATCTTGTTTGCGGCAGCGATACCTGCAACGTGAGTTCCGTGGGAACCCATACTGTCATAGTCATGGGTGATATTAAGATTATCGTCGCAATAGTTGAAGCCGAAAGCTACTTTGGTGTTATAGTAAACATCATTTGCCGTAAGATTGCTGTAGCGGCTGCTGGCGTTCAGTTCGGAAAGAACGGCGGCAACGGTATCGGCATCTGCGGAGGTTTCCGTGATTTTGTCATCGGAAAGAGGCAGGAAGTTGGGGTGGTCAGTATCAAGACCGGTATCAATGACAGCTATCTTCATGCCTTCGCCGGTATATCCCTGTGCCCATGCGGATTCACGACCGACCATTACGCCATCGGCGACAGTCAGGGGAGAAGAGGAAGAATCGGTTTCAACATCGCAGACCTCATAAACGGGCTGGATAAGAACCTGTTTTACACCGGCAACAGATTTGATTCCGTCAATGTCGCTGTAAGTAACCTCCGCGGCAACGCCGTTGAGAAGCCAGGTGTAATTATAGCTTACCTGAAGTTCTTCGCCGCCGAGCACGTCCTTTTCAATGCGCTGAATAACTTCTGCCTGGAATTCTTCCAGAGCTTCGATCATCGCGGTTGTTTCTTCATCAAGAACGGCAGAAGCGTTTTCCTCAATAACGGAGTCACCCTCCATTACGATAATGACACGCACAGCCTGATCACCATCGGGAGTATTCTGCTCAAGAATAAGGTCGGATTGAACGTTCTGTGTAAGATCAACTTTTACGTCGCCGCTGTTGAGTTTTTCGATAAGAAGATCTTCGGAAATTACATTTGTTTCCGCGGCAACGGCAACGCTGTGAATGGGAGCAAAGCTGAAAAGCATGCAAAGGGAAATCATCAATGCGATGAAACGTTTAATTTTCATATTGCACGCCTCCTTTTAATATTCATACCCATAATCGCCATGCCTGCGGCAGATACTGCGGCAATGGCAATTATTACGCCCATCACGGATTCGCTGCCCGTATTGGGGTTGACGTCGGAAAGGAGCTCGAGAGCGGCAATGGCATCATTGAGAGCTTTCGCGGCGGCATCGACCTCAGCCTGGGTAGCATTTTTGTCAGAAAGAACAGCTTTTGCGCTTTTGAGTGCCTTTTCCAGAGCCTTGAAACTTTCTTTTGTGTACAGGTCTTCGTTAAGACCTTCAGCCTTGGCTATGGAGATTTCAAGCGCAGAAGTATCGACATTGCCGTTTGAAACTGAAGAAATCAGCTTCAGACCGTCAATGGCTGCTCTAAGGGCGTTGCAGGCATCGTCAATATCCTTTTGAGAAGAGGTCGGATCGTTAAGAACTTCTTTTGCTGCGGCCAATGCTTCCTTAACGGCGGCAAAGCTGTCGGCAGTAAAGATATATTCGTTAAGACCTTCCGCGACAAGAATATTTTTTTTCAATTCCGTGGTATCCGGACCGTTTGCAATGGAAACACTGCCGGAAAGGGAATTTCCTGTGCCGGTAAGTTCAACGCTGGATTTTTTCTCGGTACCCGAGAAATTAAGCTGAATAAGGCTTATTGCAGAACCGTCGTTTTCATAAGGTTCCGGCGCAACCCAGCTGATTTTAACAGTACCGGGGTTTTCCGCGTTTACGGAAAACATTGCAACATAGATTTCGTTCGTGATAACGTTCTGATACGTCAGCACAGAACTGTCGTAAGTTACTTCGACAACGCCGTCAGTTACCGTAGTATCGGCAACGATATAAACTGTCGTGCTGTCAGAAGTTTCCGTTGTGCTGAGCCAGAGGGAACCGTTTTCACTTGCAAATGCAGCAGTAGCAGGCAAAGTGAAAATCAGCGCCGCAAGAAGCAAAGCACTTACAATTTTTTTCACTTGTTTCATCATATCCTCCTCAAGTTTTTTATGGAGCTTTTGTGTTGAATAATTGCCACTTTCGTGACATCAATACAAAAAATTCCATTCTTAAATATTATAGACCTGTATTTTTTACGTGTCAATGTATTTTCTTCCATAAATACATATTATTTCATTAAAAATGTATAAATAATCAAATAACGTTTTCGGGCAACAAAAAAGACCCTTAATCGCATGATTAAGAGTCTTTTTTCTGGTTGCGGGGGAAGGATTTGAACCAACGACCTCCGGGTTATGAGCCCGACGAGCTACCGAGCTGCTCTACCCCGCGATATATGCAATTTTTGAGTGCTCGATTATTATAACCCAAACAAACAGAAAATGCAAGCCTTTTTTTGAAAAAAGTTTAAATATTTTTTTCCATCCAATAGCAAGGTCTTCCTTCGCTGTAAACGGTGGGGCACTCGCTTTTAACAAAACCGCATTTTTCATAGAAACCGACGGCGCTGCCTTTTGCGAGAAGAACGGCTTTTTCACCGCCTTTGAGCTTCGCGGCGGTTTCGAGGGCGGCAATAACGGACATTCCGATATGTTTTTCGCGGTATGCCTTGAGAACGGCAACGCGGCCAAATACGAAAACATTTTCGCGGCCTTTCGGATCGGGGTAATATCTTCCGGTGGCGATAGCTTTATCGCCGTCATAAAGAGTTACGTATTCACAGATGTTATCGATATCATCAAATTCATTTTCAAATTTCTGTTCTGCAACAAAAACGGCAAGACGCACTGAATAAGCGTCCTTCTGGTTATCTTTGATTTTAACGGTGATGTCAGACATATTATCCACAACTCCTTAAAAGATGATACATACATAATATACCAATTCCGCTGAAAAAGCAAGAGCTTAAAACTTGACAACAGGATTAAAATATCATATCATTTTTATATAATAATTTTGGGGGAGGGAATGTTTTTTGAATAAAAAAGAACTTGCGGCAAAAGCCGTTGAACTTCTTAAAAAAGAATATCCCGATGCGCTCTGTTCGCTTGAATATAAAAAGCCGCATGAACTTCTTTTTGCAACTCGCCTTGCCGCCCAATGCACAGATGCAAGAGTTAATATGGTGACTCCGGTGCTGTTTGGGAAATATACGACTCTGGAAGCGCTCGCCGAGGCGGAAGAACAGGATATAAGCGATATAATCCGTTCCTGCGGCTTTTATAAAACAAAAGCGCATGATATATCCCTTGCGTCAAAAATGCTTGTGAATGAGTACGGCGGAATCGTTCCGGATACGGTCGAGGAACTGGTAAAGCTTCCGGGCATAGGAAGAAAAACCGCCAACCTCGTGGTCGGAGATATTTACGGAAAGCCCGCCGTTGTTTGTGATACTCACTGCATAAGAATAACAAATCTTCTCGGATTTACCACCACGAAGGATCCCGCCAGATGTGAAACAGAGCTTCGGGAGATACTCGATCCGAAAGAATCCAATAATTTCTGTCACAGAATGGTTTTGCACGGAAGGGCGGTCTGTGTTGCGCGAAGACCGCAATGCGATAAATGCGTGCTCAAGGAAATTTGCGAGCATGCTCAAAAAACAACCGAATGATTTTCAATTATATATTGAAAATCGCCCGTTTGGGAATTATAATATAATATATCATTTATAAATCAAAGGAGATTACTGGAAATGGCATATCAGGTTAATAAAGACTCCATCATCGGAGATATTCTCGATTACGATAAGGATACCGGCGTATTTTTCCTCGAAATGGGGATGCACTGCCTTGGCTGCCCAATGTCAAGGGGCGAAAGCATTGAGGAAGCCTGCGGAGTTCACGGCGTAAACCCCGATGATATCGTCGCAAAAATCAATAAATATTTTGAAGAAAAAGAAAACTGATAAAATTCTTTCCGGCAGCCATGAATTTGGCTGCCTTCAGTTTTATAAAAAGCGAGGAAATATTTTGGAAAAGCTGGATTTAAGACTTGCCGCCGCCGCAAAATTCGTAAGGAAGGACACCGTTGCAGCGGATATCGGAACCGACCACGGTTATCTTATCTGTCATCTCATCAGTGAAGGCATCTGCTGCCGCGGATTTGCAACAGACATAAATATAAAACCCCTCGAAAGCGCAAAAACGCTTATTGCTGAAATGAAGCTTGGGGAGAAGATAAAAACGGTTCTGACCGATGGGCTCGAAGGGCTTCCGGAGAAAGAGATCGACGAAGTGCTCATTTGCGGAATGGGCGGCGAAACCATCTGCGGTATCCTCGAAAAAGCGGAATGGGTAAAAAGCGAAAGAGTTCACCTCGTGCTCCAGCCCATGTCCAGGGCGGATATGCTCCGCCGCTGGCTTTGTGAAAACGGATGGCATATAAAGGAAGAAAAGGCCGTCGAGGTCGAAAAGCATCTTTATACGGTTATGAGCGTATGCTTTTCCGGAGAAAAAACAACTCCGGATGATTTTTACTGCCTTACTGGCGAGCTTTCAGAAAATGCAGACGAATATGCCATAAAATATCTCCGCTGGCAGGCGAATATCCAGCGAGGCATAGCTTCAGGTCTTATGCGTTCCGCCAACGAAAAAGAACACGCGCTCAAATATATCCGGCTTGCGGATATGATAGATAAACAGGCTGATGAAACGGAGAATGAAAAATGAGCAAGGTTATTGATTTTTATAAATACATCGACGGCATAGCGCCTTTTGATACACAGGAAAGCTGGGATAACTCCGGTTTCCTCGTCGGTGACGGTGAAAGAGAGGTAAAAAAGGTTCTTGTTGCCCTTGACGTTACCGAACCGGTTCTTAATGAAGCCGCTGAAAAAGGCGCGAACCTCATAATAAGTCATCACCCGGTTATTTTCGGTGCGCTCAAGGAATTTCATCCGAAAAGCATAGCTTTTCTTGCCGCGGAAAAAGGGATAGCCGTCATAAGCGCCCATACCTGCCTTGATATAGCTGACGGCGGAGTAAATGACTGCCTTGCGGAGGCGCTCGGTCTTGAAAATACTGTTAAGGTTGATGACGGGGAAGGGCTCCTGCGCATGGGCGAACTTGAAAACGCGCTTTCGTGCGAAGAATTCATAAAATACGTTGCAGAAAAAATAAGCGTTGGCGGAATAAAATATACTCCTACTGAAAAAATGATAAAAAAGGTTGCGGTCTGCGGCGGAAGCGGCGGAGATCTTTATCCCGCGGCAATTTCAGCCGGAGCCGACGCTTTTGTAACGTCGAATATAAAGCACAACATTTTTATTGATATAAGAAGAGATAATTTCTGCGTTCTTGATGCGGGACATTTCTGTACGGAGAATACTGTTATAAAGCCACTTGCAGAAAAACTCGCAAAGGAATTTGCGGATACGAAAATCATCGTTTCGGAAACGTCTGGTGACCCCGCCTGTTACTGGGCAAAATAATCAAAAAAAGAGGTGAGCACGGATGGCGCTTGACGGAATAACGCTGAGCATGCTCAAAAAAGAAATATCTGAAAAACTTATCGGCGCAAGGGTCGATAAGATTCATCAGCCCTCGAAAGAGGAGCTTGTGATCGCAATGCGCTGGAACGGAGGAAACGGAAAGCTCCTTATTTCCGCATCTGCTTCCGCTCCGAGGATACATTTTACCGAGGCTGCGGTCGATAACCCGAAGAATCCGCCCATGTTCTGTATGCTTATGAGAAAACATCTCGGCGGAGCAAAGCTTATCGGGATAGAGCAGTTCGGTCTCGAGCGTATGCTCCATCTTTCTTTTTCGACCTATAACGAATTCGGCGACCCGGTTACAATAAAACTTGCTGTTGAAATAATGGGACGCCACAGTAATATTATGCTCATAGGTCCGGACGGAAAAATTATAGATTCCATAAAAAGGGTGACGGCGGATATGTCCAGCGTGCGCCAGGTAATGCCCGGAATGACCTATGTTTTTCCGCCGGCACAGAATAAGCTCGATACCCTTGATATCGACGGCATGGAGCTTATAAGGCGCTTACGGAGCGGAAGGGATATTCCGCTTTCAAAAGCGCTTATGGAAAACCTTGACGGTGTTTCTCCGATTGTTTGCCGCGAAATTTCTGATTCCGTTACAGGCGGAACGGATACAAAAGCACATGATTTAACAAACGACGAATGCGACGTACTCGTTAAAACCATTGAAAAAATTGCAGAAAACGTAAAAAGCGGAAATAGCGAGCCTTATATTGTGATAGAAGAAAACGGACATCCGTTGGATTTCACATTTATGGAAGTGAAGCAGTACGGCGAAGCAACGGAAGTAAGGCGATTTGATACATTCAGCGGGATGCTCGATAAATTCTATTCCGAACGTTCCGGAGCAGACAGAATGAAACAGCGCTCCAATGATCTTTTTAAGTTCGTTGTGAACCTTGCGGACAGAATTTCGAGGAAGCTCGACGTACAGCGGCAGGAACTCGCCCGTTCAACCGAAAGGGATATTCTGCGCGTAAAAGGCGAGCTTATCCACGCAAACATCTGGATGCTGGAAAAGGGAATGACTTCTGTTGTGCTTGAAAATTTCTATGATGACTGCAAGCCCGTCGAAGTAAAGCTCGACCCGAGGCTTACCCCCAATCAGAATGCGCAGCATTACTTCAGCGAATATCGAAAGGCTGATACCGCGGAACGAATGCTCCGGCAGTTTATAGAAAAGGGCGAAGCGGAGCTTTCCTATATCGAATCGGTATTCGACCTTCTTTCAAGGTCGAGAACGGACGATGAGGTTATAGCCATCCGCGAAGAACTTATTTCTCAGGGATATCTTAAAAACCACAGAAAAAACAGCCAGAAACCGGTGAAGCTTGCCCCAAAGGAATATATTTCCACCGATGGCTTCAAAATCCTCTGCGGAAGAAATAATATTCAGAATGACAGACTCACCTTTAAGGATTCCAAAAAATACGACATCTGGTTCCACACGCAGAAAATACACGGTTCCCATACCGTAATCGTAACCGAGGGCAGGGAAGTTCCGGAATCCACTCTTGAACAGGCGGCGATCGTTGCGGCATATAACTCCAAGGGAAGGGAATCTTCGCTCGTTCCGGTTGACTATACCGAAATAAAAAACGTTAAAAAACCTTCCGGCTCCGCACCGGGAAAAGCGGTTTATGAACACTATAAAACCGCCTACGTCCGTCCTGCGCTTTTCGGAAAATATTTTGAAAACAAATGAGCGTATATATTGATAAATGGTTCACCGCGGACCGTATTGACGAAAACACCTTCATAATAAACGAACCCTTTCATTGGGAAGAAACCCATTGCTATCTTCTTTGCGGAAAAGAAAAAGCGTTGCTGATTGATACAGGACTTGGAATCGGCAATATATACGAGGAAGTAAGAAAGCTGACTCAAAAACCGATTGCTGCCGTTTTGACGCATATACACTGGGATCATATCGGCGGACTTCAGTTTTTTCCGGAGTTTTACGTCCATGGGGCAGAGGAAGCCTGGATAGACGGAAATTTCCCGCTTCCGGCTGATTTTGTTCGCAGGGAACTTGTAAAGGGAAACACCTTGCCAACTGGATTTAATACTGATTCCTATGCGGTTTTTCAGGGTAAACCTGCTCGAATTCTCTCCGACGGCGATGAAATTGATATCGGAGGAAGAAAAATTACGGTTTTGCATACTCCGGGACATTCCCCGGGGCATATATGCCTATGGGAAAAGGAAACGGGTTATCTTTTTACCGGAGACCTTGCATATAAAGGCACTCTTTTCGCAAATTATCCTTCGACCGACCCTTGCGCTTATCTTGAATCTCTTGAAAAAACAGCAAAACTTCCCGTAAAACGGATTTTTCCGGCGCATCACAGCCTTGAAACGGAACCTGAAATGCTCGCTGAAATGGCAAAAGCGCTTCGCAATATAAAAGAAAAAGGGCTGCTTTCTCACGGAAGCGGAATCTTCACTTTCGGCGATTGGGAAATCATGTTATAAAAAAACACCTGCCAGAAGGGCGGGTGTTTTTTGTTTATTTAGAGAATATCAATTCGTCATATCCGGTTTCCGGGTCG
>CAZOOL010000034.1:0-13766 GCA_964581405.1 uncultured Oscillospiraceae bacterium
TTTCTTTGCACGAGCAAAGAAATGGGGTAAGTATTAAATGAATCCCTCCACCATCTCCAAAGGCGATTGTTCCCCTCCCTTTAACAAGGGAGGCTTTTTTATTTCAAAACCTCTTCCAATGCCTTGAGCACCGCTTCGTTTTCGTCTTTATCACCGGCGAAAACGCAGAAATATCCGTCCCTGCAATAAACGGAAATTCCCATATCAAGGAGCTTTTTCGCCCTTTCGTCGGCGTCCTTTACCTTGAAGAAAACGCAGTTCGCCTTTGAACGGTAAAGACGCTCAAGGGCGTCGTATTTTATGGCAAGCTTTTTTATACGGATATAAAGGCTGTCCCTGCTGTCGATGAGTTTGCGTTGGGCGGTTTTAACGGCGGAATCATGCTCAAAAATAACCCTTCCCGCCGCCTGGTCCTCCGCGGAAATTCCGCAGTCAAATTCCGGAAGGTCTTTGCCGGCAGCAAAAACAGGCTCGCCGCCGAAGCGCATTTTTTTGAGCACGATAAGGTTATCGTGCTCCGGAACAAATTTGAGCACCGAGGTGCTTTCGTCCACGCAGTAGCTCTCGTCAACAACGACTTTTGCGCCGACGGAATCCGCAAGTTTAATAATCTCATCGGCGGAAATCTCCAGCGCCGTCGGGCAGCAGGGGTTGGTGAGAAAAACAGCTTCTGCGCCGTTTTCAATCACCGCATCGGCAATACTCTGGGCCCTGATTTTCATATCGTTGGATTTTTTAATATGAATCTGCTCTGCACCGGCAAAATGTTCCGCGGAAATATCAAATTCCGGAACGACCGCCTTCTTCGCATCACCGAAAATGCCTTTCAGAATGACGGAATAATCCTTTCCGGCTCTTACAAATTCCGGATTCGTACCGAAAAACTTTGCAAAGCCGCCGCAAAGCTCCTTTGCGTTTTTGTCGCCTTCAAGATTTTTATTCTGTTCTCTTGCCTGTTCGATGCTTTTGGAAAAACAGCCCTCTATATCAAAGAAAAACCTGCTTCCGTCAAGATAGATCATCAAATTACCTCACATTTCAAAAAAGCTCATCTGGCGGCTTTCGGGAAGTCCCCGAAGCACGCCGTTTGTGCGGAGAATATCCATAACGCCGGAACCGATTCCCGCCCTTGCGGAAACATCGTCAACGGAAAGATATTCGCCTTTTTTGCCTGCTTCCTCAAGGGGCTTCGCGGCGTTTGCGCCGAGTCCTTTAAGCGAAACAAACGGCAGACGGAGCTTTCCGTCCTCCGGCATATATCGTGTCGCGCTGGATTTATAAAGGTCAACGGGCAGAACCTCAACTCCCCTTGCGAGCATCTCGTTCGCAAGCTCGAGCATGGTAAGCTGATCCTCCTCGCCCTTATTAAGGCTTTCCATGGAGCGCATCTCTTTTATTCTGCGTTTTACGGCCTCGTGACCTTTCATGACGATACCGCCGTCAAGGTCGTCGCCGCGGACGGTAAAAATAGCCGCATAAAATTCAACCGGATAATAAACCTTGAAATAAGCGAGCCTTATGGCGCCTATCTGATAAGCGGCAGCATGAGCCTTCGGGAACATATATTTAATTTTAAGGCAGGAATCAATATACCATTCCGGAACGCCGCATTCGCGCATGGCGGCCTTATGCTCGTCCGTAAGGAGCTTTTTCGCCTTGCCCTTACGGGTTATCTCCATAATTTTGAAAGACATACTCGGGTCAAGCCCATAGCGGATAAGATCCGTCATGATGCTGTCTCGGGTTCCGATGACGTTTGCGATAGTACAGGTGCCTTTTTTTATAAGCTCCTGCGCGTTTCCAAGCCATACGTCCGTACCGTGGGAAAGACCCGCGATCTGGATAAGGTCCGCAAAGTTTTTCGGCTGGGTATCAAGAAGCATTCCGCGAACAAAGCCCGTTCCAAGCTCCGGAAGGCCGAGGCTTCCGGTCTGGCAGTCGATATCCTCCGGTTCAACACCGAGAGCATGCGGCGAAGTGAAAAGGCTGTAAACCTTCTCGTCGCTCATGGGAACGTCAGTAACAGGTATTCCCGTCATATCCTCAAGGTGCTTGCAGAGGGTCGGAACATCGTGGCCGAGCTCGTCCAGCTTGAGGATCGTATCATGCAGCTTATGGAAGTCGAAATGTGTCGTAAGCATATCCGTTTCCGCATCGTCAGCGGGGTGCTGCATAGGGCAGAAGTCTGTGATATCGTAACCGGTCGGGATAACGACCATGCCGCCCGGGTGCTGACCTGTGGTGCGTTTAACGCCGGTACATCCCATGGCGAGGCGGGTCTCCTCCGCCTTATGATAGACTATTCCCTTTTCCTCGCAGTACTTTTTGACGTAGCCGAATGCGGTCTTATCCGCAACCGTACCGATGGTACCGGCTTTGAAAACGTGGTCTTTTCCGAAAAGCTCTTCGGTATATCGGTGCGCCCAGAACTGGTATTCACCCGAAAAGTTAAGGTCGATATCGGGCGCTTTGTCGCCGTGGAAGCCGAGGAAGGTTTCAAACGGAATATCGTGACCGTCCTGCTTGTATCTCGTGCCGCAGACGGGGCAGTCCTTCGGCGGAAGGTCGAATCCGGAACCGACCTCGCCCTTATCAAAGAATTCGCTGTGGCGGCAATGGGGACAGATATAGTGCGGAACAAGCGGGTTGACCTCCGAAATGCCGCTCATAGTCGCAACGAAGGAAGAACCTACGGAACCACGGGAACCTACCTGATATCCGTCCTCATTGGATTTTGTAACGAGCTTCTGGGCAATGACGTAGAGAACGGCGTAACCGTGCTTGATAATTGAATCAAGCTCCCTTGAAAGGCGTTTTTCAACGATTTCGGGTATCTTTCTGCCCTCCGGCGTTTCTTCGCCATAAACGTCGTATACCTTCTTCCAGCAGCGGTTTTTAAGGTCCTCTTCCGCGCCGTCGATATAAGGGGTGTAAGTTCCGTCGAGAATGGGTTTTAGCACCTCGCACATATCCGCAATTCTGTTCGGAACGGTTATTACGACTTCCCTCGCCTTTTCTTCACCGAGATAAGCGAATTCATCGAGCATCTCCCGGGTGGTCTTGAAATAGAGCGGCGCCTGGTTTGCCGCATCCGGGAAGCCCTGTGCCGCCTGGATTATCTTCCGGTAATCCGAATCCTCCGGGTCGAGGAAATGTACGTCGCCCGTGGCGGCAACCGGTATGCCGAGCTCCTCGCCAAGTGCAACTATCTGCCTGTTCCAGTCGCGTATCTGTTCCTCGCTTTCAACTTTTCCGTCGCGCACCATAAATTCATTGTTGCCGACGGGCTGAATTTCAAGGAAATCATAAAATTTTGCTATTTCAACAAGTTCATCGTGGGATTTTCCGCCGGTCAGAGCTCTGTAAAGCTCTCCGGCTTCACAGGCTGAACCAACTATAAGTCCCTCTCTGTATTTTATAAGAAGGCTTTTCGGGACTCTCGGCCGCTTTTTATAATATGTAACGTGCGCCTGTGAAACCAATTCATAGAGGTTCTTGAGTCCGCGCTGGGTCTTTGCAATAATTATCTGATGATAGGTCGGAAGCTTTCTCGGATCCGCGCCGCGGAGTATTCCGTTGACGGCTGCAAAGTTATCAATATGCTCACTCTCGCGGAGCTGTTCCATCATCTTCACAAGGATCAGCGCAAGCTCCCTTGCATCGTCACAGGCTCTGTGGTGATTGAACGGAGCAAGCTTCAGGTGGTTCGCGACGGTATCAAGTTTATGGTTCTTGATATCCGGATACATGGAACGCGCCATGGCAACGGTATCCGCATAGGCGCAATCAAAAGGTATTTTGCATCTTTCCCCCGCCACGCGCAAAAATCCGGTATCGAATCCGGCATTATGCGCCACGAGGAATTTACAGCCGCCGCAGAATTCATAGAACATCCGGAGAGCTTCTTCCTCCTTCGGCGCTCCGGCAACCATGCTGTCGTCAATGCCCGTAAGCTCGGTGATGCGCTCCGGGATATGCTTTTCCGGATCAACGAAGGTGTTGAATTCCTCCCTGAGCACGCCGTTAACGATTCTTACGGCGCCGATTTCGGTCATGCGCTCCGTGGCGGCGGAAAGTCCCGTGGTTTCGAGGTCAAAAACGATTATCTCGCCGTCAAACGGAACGTTTGGATCTCCGAAAACCGCCTTTACGGTATCATCGACAAAATAAGCCTCAACGCCATAGACCACCTTGAAATTCGGGTCTTTAAGCGCTCTCAAAGTTTCCGCCGCTTCGGGGAATCCCTGAACATTGCCGTGGTCGGTGATGGCAATTCCCCTGTGGCCCCAGTCATGGGCACGCTTTACGAGCTTTTCCGGCGCTGTTATGGCGTCCATCTGGGACATATTTGTATGGCAATGAAGCTCAAAGCGCTTTTCTTCCTCGTCGTCAGTTCTGTAAAGCCTTTTAACTTTACATATATCAGTGGGGCGGATGGTCACGTCATGCTCGTATTTATCAAGGCTTGCTTCGCCTTTGACGACCACAGTATCGCCGCTTTTAAGCCCGAGCACGCCCTCCGCTTCCTTTTTCTTCGCAATAATTTTGAGAATATTGGAGCTTGTAAGGTCGGTGAGCATGATTGTGATAATCACGCTCTCTCCGTCCCTTGTTTCCCTGCTCTCCGTGGAAAAAATATCTCCCCAGACAACAACTCTTCCGCTCTGCATATCGACATCGCAAAGCTTCATAGGGCGCTGTTTAATGGGTCTGCCCATAACAACTGTCATTTCGGAAGGGTCAATGGGAAGTCCCGAAGCATCAAAGCCGCCGTTGCCGAAAGGAACGGCTCTCGGCGCTCTTGGGCGCGGCGCTCCGCCGGAAGGCTTCGCCGCGGAATAGGAAACACCCGCCGTTTCGCGTTTTGTTATTTCATCAACTTCGGTTATTCCGCAAAACTCTATATTGATTTCCATGCCGAATTCTTCGCGCACGATGTTTTTCATCACAGCATCACAGCGCCCGTGCTCAAGGATATCCGCGCCGCCGTGAACGAGCTCGATTCTGAGCACGCCGTTTTCGAATTCCGCCTTTGCGCCGCTGAAAAAACCATTCACCGGAACTCCGCGCATATTCGCTTCAAAGGCAAGGTCGCCGAAGTAATCCGCACCAAACATGGAAGGCGCATAGACAGGAATAAACCGGACGCTTTTGACGCCCAGTTTTTCTGCAATTTCCTTCTGCACGGAATATAATTCTTTTTTGCGCACCGTTTTTTCGGGTTTGATTTTCGCTGTAACCTCGCGGCTTTCCATGTCAATGCTCATGCCGATTATTTCGGCAGAAGCTATGGCGCCGCTCAAATCAAGCCCGAAAACTTCAAAAACCGTTTTCCCCAAATTTTCACATCCGTTCAATTTCTTCGAGAAGCGCCCGAAGAAGTCCTTCCTCCGGAACCTTGCGGAGAATCTCGCCTTTTTTGAAAATAAGACCGCATTTATCTCCGCCGGCAATACCGATATCCGCTTCCCTTGCTTCGCCGGGTCCGTTTACTATACAGCCCATGACGGCAACGGTCAAAGGCTTCTCACAGCCTCTGAGGGCCTCCTCAACCTCATTTGCCAATTTAATAAGGTCAATTCTTGTTCTTCCGCAAGTCGGGCAGGAAACGATATTAACGCCGAAGTCACGAACTCCCGCAGCTTTGAGGATATCCTTCGCGGCATAAATTTCGCGCACCGGGTCCGCCGTAAGGGTGACCCTGATCGTCGAGCCTATTCCGTCAACGAGCAATCCTCCGATGCCGATGGAGTTCTTTATAATGCCCATATGCTCCGTTCCCGCTTCGGTAACTCCGAGGTGGAGCGGATAATCGCACCTTTGTGAAACAAGGCGGCAGGCATTTATCATCGTCTTTACGTTGCTGGATTTTATGGAAATCACCGTATCGGTGAATCCGTATTTTTCAAGTATCGCCACGTGGTCCATTGCGCTTTCCGCAAGGGCTTCCGCCGTGGGCGCGCCGTATTTTTCAAGAAGGCGCTTATCAAGGCTTCCGCCGTTGACCCCGACCCTGATTGCGACTCCGGCGTTGCCGCAGGCTTCCACAACCTGGCGGGTGCGCTCCTCGGAACCGATATTGCCAGGGTTTATGCGAATTTTGTCTATTCCGTTTTCAACCGCGGCAAGGGCAAGGCGGTAATCAAAATGTATATCCGCCACAAGCGGAATGGAAATTTGTTCCTTTATTGCGGGGATAAGCTCAACCGCCGCCATATCCGGGATCGCCGCCCGGAGTATTTCACAGCCGGCTTTTTCGAGTTCCACCGCCTGGAGGACGCTTCCCCCGATATCCGTTGACGGAACGCTTATCATGGACTGTATCGCAACGGGGTTTTCGCCGCCGATGGCGATATTCCCTATTTTAACTTCCTTTGCCATAAAATCAGCCTCCGGTAACAAGTTTTACTATGTCGTTATAGGCAACCACGACCATCAGAAGCATAAGAAGCCCCATACCGACGGTATGGATAATGCCCTCTACCTTCTGGTTAATGGGCTTTCCTCTGAAAAGCTCAATGACCATAAAGAATATTCTTCCTCCGTCAAGTGCCGGAAGAGGCATAAGGTTAAAAACGCCGAGGTTCACCGTAACAACCGCAAGAATAAGCAAAATACTCTTGTAGTTGGTGGTGGAAACCGCCTCCGAAATGGTTTCGGTAACCCCTATCGGTCCCGAAAGCTGGCTTATGCCGAATTCTCCGGTGATGATATCCCCGAGGGAATACCATACAAGCTTTACGAGCGACCACGTCCAGCGGAAGGAATATGAAATAACCCTCGTGAAGGTCGCTTCCTCGCCGTAAATGCTGAAATCCAAAATTATGGATTTTGTTCCGCCGATTTCCTGCATATCGAAAACGACCTCGTCTATATGCACTTTTTCTCCTGCGCGAAGAACGTCCATGCTGACAATGCCGTCCGTATCACGGATAAGCGAATACACGATATCATAGTCACAGCGGGCTTTTTCGCCGTTTACCGCAAGAATGGTGTCCTCAACCTCAAGGTAATTCGCGGAGGAAGAACCTTCGGAAAAGCTTGCGACGGTGGTGGTCCCAAGAAGCTGCTGTCCACTTGTAAGAACAAGAATTACCGCAAGACCGAGAATAAGGTTCATAATTCCGCCGGCGGCGGTTATGATCATTCTTTTCCATACCGGACAGGCCATAAAGCGGCGCTCGTCCTCACTCTCGTCATCTTCCCCTTCCATAGCAACAAATCCGCCGATGGGAAGAAGGCGAAGGGCATATTCCGTTTCTCCGACGGTTTTTGAAATAATTTTCGGACCCATGCCGATGGCAAACTCATTGACCTTTACTCCCGCCCATTTCGCGGTTGCGAAGTGGCCGAGCTCATGGAAAAAGATCATAAATCCAAAAAGTAAAATCGCGATTAAAATGCTCAAAGTGTTTTCTCCTTATTTAATAAGCGAAGCGGCGAATTTTCTTGCTTCGCGGTCTGTATAAAAAACCTCGTCAAAGCTGTTCCCTCCGGGAAGCGGCATTTCAACGGTTTTTTCAACGATTTTCGGGATATCCATAAATCCGATTTTGCCCTCGAGAAATGCCGCAACGGCAATTTCGTCCGCGGCATTGAAAGCCGCGGTCGCGGTTTTCCCAAGGGAAAGGGCGTATCGCGCAATATTCGTCGAAGGAAAAGCCTCGTTATCCTGCGGATAGAAATGAAGCGTTCCTATTTTTGCAAGATCAAGGTGTTCCACGGCGCTTTCGGCGCGCTCCGGAACGGTCAGCGCGTACTGAATGGGCGTCCTCATATCCGGAACGCCAAGCTGGGCGAGAACGGAATTATCAGTAAATTCCACAAGGGAGTGAACTATGCTTTCCCTGTGTATCACAACCTCTATATTATTCTGCTCGACCCCGAAAAGATGCGCCGCTTCAATAATTTCAAGTCCCTTGTTCGCCATTGTCGCCGAATCTATGGTAACTTTTCTGCCCATATTCCACGTCGGGTGATTGAGGGCATCGGCGGCGGTCACGCCGAGAAGCTCATCTGCGGTTTTCCCGAAGAAAGGACCGCCGGAAGCCGTAAGTATCAGCTTTTGGATCCTTGCGTAATCTCCTTTTGCCTGAAGGCACTGGAAAATTGCGGAATGTTCGCTGTCCACCGGAAGTATCTTTACATTATGCTCCGCCGCATAGTCCATAACTCTTCTGCCTCCGGCGACGAGGGTTTCCTTATTCGCAAGGGCAACGTCATTTCCCGCTGCAATGGCGGCAATGGTCGGACGAAGTCCCGCGATGCCCGTCACTGCGTTGAGCACGGTATCGCATTCCGTTTCCGCCGCGGCGAGCACGCCTTCTTCTCCTCCGAGCACGGATATATCCGTATCCGAAAGTGCGATGCTCAAGCGCTTTGCGGCGTTTTCATCATATACCGCAACGAGCTTTGGCTTAAATTCCCTTGCCTGTTCCTCGAGGAGCTCTATGTTGCTTCCGGATGCAAGCGCGACCACCGAAAAACCAAGTCTCCGGCAAACATCAAGGGTCTGGGTACCGATGGAACCGGTCGAACCCAAAACAGAAAGGCGCTTCATTTTACGAAAAAGCCTCCTTTTTATTTATAAAATTATTGCCGCAATAAGCGGCAATAAAACATCATCACTCTATTATATTTCTCAGATGAAAGGATAGTATATGTTCCAGAAATAAAGCACCGGAACAACAAAAAGCCAACTGTCAAAGCGATCCATAACTCCGCCGTGACCGGGCATTATATTGCCGTAATCCTTGATATCAAACTGGCGCTTTATAACAGAAGCGCAAAGATCGCCGAGTATTCCGAGCACTGCACCCACCGGCAGGAACAGCACAAAGCTGACCCAATTTATTGCATAGCCCGTTGCAACGCTGAAAATAAACGCAAGGATACTGCAAACGATAACATCGCCGAAAACTCCTCCGATAGCGCCTTCGACAGTCTTTTTGGGGCTGATTTCCGGGCAGAGTTTGCGCTTTCCAAAGAAATATCCGCTGAAATAAGCGCAGGTATCATTGAGCCAAGCCACCGCGAGGCTCATAATAACAAGGAAATACGAAACCGGCGAGCTGTAATTTCTGAAAAGAAGAATAGTCGAAAAAGCCCTCGGTATCATAACGGTGAACATAAAAACAAATGCCGCATCCGTAACCTTCATTTCATTATGGTTGTTCAATACAAAAAGCAAAATGACCATCGCGAATCCGAATTCAACGAATCCCGCAATGGAAGCAAAGGACTGGTAAAGCTCCGTTGAAAAAAACGCCGCAAAGGCCGCGCATACCGCCAAAAAAGTCCTGTTTTTTGAAAGACCCACCGCGTTTATCATTTCATAAACCGCCATAACCGAAAGTACAGCAACCGCTATGTCAAGAACCACTGTATTAAAAAGACACAAAACCGCCGCCAGCAGAACAAGCCCGGCAACCGCGGAAATCACTCTTGTTTTCAAAATATTTTTCCCTTCTTTTGCCTGTTATGTATTAAACTCCGCCGAAACGACGGTTCCTTTTGGAATATTCTTCAATCGCCCTGTCAAGGTCTTCCCTTGTAAAATCCGGCCAAAGCACATCCATGAAAACAAATTCGGAATATGCGCTCTCCCATAAAAGAAAGTTCGAAAGTCTTTCCTCCCCGCTGGGGCGGATAATAAGGTCCGCGTCCGGAATACCCGAATAAAGGTGTGCCGAAACAGATTCCTCCGTTATGTCTTCCGGAAAAATCTTTCCTTCGGCAATCTCTTTGGCGATTTCTTTTACCGCATGGACGATTTCGTCCCTGCCGCCGTAATTAAGCGCAATTTGAACGGTCGTTATAACCTCTCCCACGTCGGCATTTTCCGCCTGTTCCATAAGGGCTTTGAGGTCGTCATCAAAAGGCGTTTTGTCGCCGATAAAACGCACCGCGACATGCTCTCCGGCTGCTTTTTTCATGTTTTCGAGGTAACTGCGCATGAGGTCCATCACCCCATCCACTTCCTCCTTCGGTCTTTTCCAGTTTTCCGTGGAAAAGGCATATACCGTAAGCCATCTCACGCCGAGGTCCCGGCAATATTTGGATATTTCCTGAAAGACCTCCGCGCCTTTTTTATGACCCATATTGCGCGGAAGGCCGCGTTTTTTTGCCCAGCGGCCGTTTCCGTCCATAATAATGCCGATATGCTCCGGCAAAATTGTTTTATCGGTCATATCGGCACCTCCGTTTTCAAACGATCAGATCTCCATGATCTCTTTTTCTTTTTCAGAAGCCATTTTGTCAATTTTTGCAACAAAATCATCGGTGAGTTTCTGGATATCTTTTTCAAGATCCTTAAGGTCATCTTCGGTGATAAGTTTATCCTTCTGCTGTTTCTTGCAAAAATCGTTTGCGTCGCGTCTGTGGTTGCGGACGTTGACCTTTGCTTCCTCTGCGTGCTTGCTTACGGTCTTGCAAAGCTCCTTACGGCGTTCCTCGGTAAGAGGCGGGAATACAAGGCGGATGCAAACGCCGTCATTCTGGGGCGGAATACCGATATCGGAAGCGTTGATAGCTTTTTCGATAAGTTTAAGGCAGCTTCTGTCCCATGGCTGGATAACAAGGATTCTCGCTTCGGAAACAGAAACCGCGGCGACCTGGTTGATGGGGGTCATGGAACCGTAATATTCAACGCTCACTCTGTCAAGAACGCCGGGATTGGCGCGTCCTGCGCGAATGGAAGCATAGTCACTTGCAAGTACGGAAAGGGTTTTCTCCATTTTTTCATTATAGGGAATAAGCTGTTCTCTCATAATGTTTTCCTCCTTTTCTTAGGTGAACAGGATTTTTATAAAAGCCGTTTTCCCGGGAAGCCTCACCTTTGCCTCCCTTCCGGCAAAATTAACTTTTTTATTCGGTAACAACGGTTCCGATGTCCTCGCCGCAGATGGCTCTTACTATGTTGTCCGGGTCATCGAGGCTGAAAACAAGAACGGGCATATTGTTGTCACGGCAAAGCGCCGCGGAAGTGGCGTCCATAACACCGAGCTCTTTATCAAGAACTTCCTTGAAGCTGACAGTATCAAAGCGTTTCGCATCGGAATATTTGTGGGGATCCTTATCATAAACGCCATCGACCATAGTCGCTTTGAAGAAAATATCCGCTTTTATTTCAACGGCGCGAAGAGCGCTCGCGGTATCGGTGGAAAAACAGGGTCTTCCGATTCCGCCGCCGAAAATAACGACGCGGCCTTTGTCAAGGTGCCTTATGGCTCTGCCTTTGATGAAAAGCTCCGCAATTTCCGGCATCGAAATTGCGGTCTGAACTCTGGAATCGACTCCGAGCTGTTCAAGGGTGTCACCAACGGCGATTGCGTTTATAATCGTCGCAAGCATTCCCATATGGTCCGCTTTTGTTCTGTCCATATTTCCGCTGGAACGTCCGCGCCAGAAGTTTCCGCCGCCGACAACGATTGCAACCTCCGCACCGAGGTCAACGCATTTTTTGATACTTTCGCAAATGGGGGTAATTACGCTGAAATCAAGGCCAACGCCTCTTTCGCCCGCAAGGGCTTCGCCGCTCAGTTTAAGGAGCACGCGTTTATATTTAAGTTCCATGTTGAATCACTCCAATCCGTCGTAAAAGCGAAAATCCGCAAAAGCATATTCCGCTCCCTATTCTATATTATTTTACTATAATAAAGAACAGATGTAAAGATGAAAAATAAGATTTTTGACTTTTTTGATCTTCACATTTTATTTACGCAGGATATAAAAAAACACCCTGCCTTTCGGCAGGGTGTAATTCTTATATGCAGTACAGCGATTACAGAAGAGAATCGAAGAGTTCGGGTGCATATTTCGGGATAACGGTGGAACCGATGTAGAGGTCCATGCGTGCTGCTTCTTCAATACCTGCAGCAACAGAAGCTCTTACAGCGCCAACGTCACCGGTAAGGGTTACAATACCTTTACCGCCGACAGCATAACCCATGGTAATACCAACGAGGCTGATCTGTGCAGCTTTTGCAGCAACATCAGCTGCTTTGATTGCAGAAGTGATGCTGTAGAATTCCATTGCGCCGATTGCATCGCCTTTGATAACCTGGGCGGTGCCGCTGAGCGCAGGAATAAGCTGAGGATGTACGTTCTGGATGATCATCTTATCAACAACACAGTTTGCACCGTTCATTTCGCCGGCAAGAATGGAGGCTTTAACGGAACCGGTGTCACCGGTGATGATGATGATATATTTGCCGGGGCATACAGTGGAAGTTCTGATAAGAGAAACGTCCGCTGCTTTGAGCATTACATCGCAGGTTTCGATACCTTTTGCAATGCTGTTGAATTCAAGCATTCCGATAGTCTGGATCATTTGCTCTCCCTCCTTAATACTACTCTGTCAGTAACAGCGGTAACTTCGCCGTCAAAGCTTGCATAAACATTTGCACCAAGTTTTCCGTCGTCCATCTGTCCGATGACGTCGCCCTTCTTTACTTTGTCGCCAACGGCAACAACAGCGGTGGAAGGAGCGCCGATATGCTGTTTGAGAGGAATCTCAACAGTTTCGGGTTCAAGAACGATGGGTTCATCGGTAAGAAGATGTTTGCCATAGTATTTGGTAAGGTCAAGACGAGCTGCAAGACGGTTGGTCGGGATCTTTCTGATCTCGCGCTCGGGTCTTGCTTTGGGTTCCATGTTCTTGGGAACATCGATTCCTCTTGCACGAAGCTCGTTCTTGATATAGATGTTTGCTTTTCTGGGAGCAAGGTGCATCGGGCAGGAGAAGAGTTCGCAAGCGCCGCATTCGGAGCAGTTGATTGCATGTCCGAATACACGAAGGAATTCATCGTTATCGTTGATCATGTTGACTCTGTAAAGGTTTCTCATGATCTTATGGGGTTCAAGGTCGTGACCGGTCTGATATCTGGGGCAGTTATCAGTGCACATACGGCACTGGATGCAGCTGGATTTTGCTCTGTTCTTCATGGATTCAGATTTAAGATGTGCCCATCTTACAAGGTGATGATCCTTGGGAAGAACGATGATGTTACCGTCGGTTTTGGTGATAACGAGTTTATCGATATCAGCTTCATCATCATGAACGCCGCCCATCATAGGTCCGCCCATGATTACTGCATAGTTGGAGATGGTGGGGTTTGCTGCTTTGACGCATTCACGAACGGAAGTTCCGAGCGGTACGGAAAGCATAACGGGATGTTTTACTTCACCTACGACGCTGAGGAACTTGTCGGTGACAGGTTTGCCATCGAAAGCGTCAACGATGTTGAGGACGGTACCGACGTTATCGACGACTGCGCCGACCATCAGCGGAATTCCTCTTTCGGGAACAGATTTACCGGTGATTTCACAAACGATTACCTGCTCGTCACCAGCCGGGTAGAAATAGCCCATTTTGTGGAGTTTTTTGCGGTGGGCATATCCTTCTTCCTTACTATGCTCTCCTTTACAAAGGATATAAAAAGGCATATCGTAAAACCCGCCCTTGCATCCTTGATAGTTGCGGCTATTGACGAAACAATACAGCTTTTTCCACCGGGACGCTCATCTCAGGTGAGCGATGTGGTGCTCGATTTTACGGGCGCATTTTGCGGAATAATGATAACTTGGTTTATAGTATCAAAAATAAACAAAAAAAGAAGTCAGTCTCAGGACTGACTTCTTTTTGATTGTGCCTACGGCGTTTTCGCCTCGGGAAAAGTTGTCCCGAAATTATTTGAAAAGTAAAAACAAACAGAAGCAACTTTATTTTAAACAGTTTTGCATAAAGAAGAATTGGGATGTAAAAC
>CAZOOL010000035.1:0-8595 GCA_964581405.1 uncultured Oscillospiraceae bacterium
GGGCGGTGCTCGTTTTTATGAGGAACGGTCAAGACCGTTCCCTACAGTTGGTTTTGCGGGAGCCTTTTATTCCTCTTTTTCTTTTTCGACCATGGTTTCTGCGCCGAGAAGGAATTTATCCGCAAAGGTGAGAAGATAGCCTTTGCCCGGTTCAAAATCCATGCCAGCAACTTCAAGGTTTACATTGAAGTGGGGAACGTTGATGCACATTCCGCTGTTGGGTTCCATGAAAACAAGGGTGCCTTCGCCGTAACGGACGAATTTGAGAAGCACTTCCATGGTTTCGAGGAGTTTATAATGGGGGCAGGTGGGCCAGTAGTCAAGATCATCAATGTTGGAATCATACATTCCGTGGTCGATCATGTCCTCGATGAGAAGATAGACTGCCTGCTTTGTTGCGTCCGGGGTGATTCCGCGGACAACGCTGGGGTGTTTGTTATAAAGAATGAGGGTGCCCTCTTTAAGTTCTTCGGAAGGTTTCATTTTTATGTTCTCCTTTCGGTGCTCGTAATCAGTAACGGAGTTTAATTGCCACCCAGCCGCCGTGCTCAAGGCGTTTTTCGGTGACGAAACCCGCTTCGTGACAGGCGTTTTCAACCTCGTCCGCGCGGGTGTCGATGATGCCGGAAACGATGAGCACGCCGCCTTTGAGCAGGTAGTTTTTGACGGTGCTCAAAAGGCGGATTATAACGTCCGCGACGATATTCGCGGTGACGATTTCAAATTTTCCGTGGACTTTATCCGTAAGATCGCCGCAGACAAACTCCGTTTTGCCGGAAACTTCATTGATTTCGGCGTTTTCGTTGGCGACTTTGACAGCAACGGGGTCGATGTCAACGCCGAGAGCGGAAGGTGCGCCCAAAAGAACGCCGCCGACGGAAAGGATTCCGCTTCCGGTGCCCACGTCAAGGATCCTCGTGGAGGGGGTGACACATTCCTCGAGAAGCTCAAGGCAGAGGCGGGTGGTATCGTGGGTGCCGGTGCCGAAGGCCATGCCCGGGTCAAGACGCATCTGAACGTCGTCGCCGTTGGGGGTGTATTCTTCCCAGGAGGGGGTTACAACAATGCGTTTGCCGATGCGCTGGGTGTGGTAATACTGCTTCCAGTTGTTTGCCCAGTCCTCCTCGTTCACGCCGACGATGGAAATTTCGTGTTCGATGCCCTCCGCTTCAAGGCGGGCTTTGATGAATTCGGAACATTCAGCAGCGGCTTTTTCCTGTTTGATGTAAACGTGAATAAGGGAATGGGTGCGGTCGCGTTCGAGAAGTTCCTGCTCGATAAGGTCAACGTGGGCAATATCCCAAACGACGTTTTCGAGATCGCTGTAATCTTCCACATAGATTCCCATATCTGCAATAACGGTGCAAATGTCGCTTGCACGGGCTGTATCTTCGGTTCTGACTTTTACGGTAAGCTCGTTCCAGGTTTCCATTTTAATCTCCCTTGAATGCGTCTTTTATTTTATCGAAAAAGCTCTTGCGCTTTGCATAGTTCTTATCGCTGGTGGAGGCGTCGAATTCCCGGAGCATATCCTTCTGCTTTCCGGAAAGATTGGTTGGGACTTCGATGGTGACTCTTACATACTGGTCGCCTCTGCCGCGGCTGTTGACGTACTGAACGCCTTTGTTGCGAAGGCGGAAGGTGGCTCCGGGCTGGGTCCCCTCAGGAATGTCATAGGAAACCTTGCCGTCGATGGTGGGAACTACTATTTCGTCGCCGAGGACTGCCTGGGTATATGTTACGGGAATATCCACCCAAACGTCAAAGCCTTCGCGGCGGAAGATGGGGTCTTCCTTGACGGAAACGGTGACGTTGAGGTCGCCGGAAGGTCCGCCGTTGGTGCCGTCATCGCCCATGCCGCGTACTATGAAGGTCTGGCCGTCGTCAATGCCTGCGGGAATATCAACGGAAATCTTTTTGCTGCGGCGAACTCTGCCCATGCCGTTGCAGGTTTTGCAGGGGTCGTTTATGACTTTGCCCTTGCCGCCGCAGCGGGAACAGGCTTTTACGGTCTGTATCACGCCGAAGGGGCTTCTCTGCTGAACGTGAACCTGACCGGAGCCTCCGCATTCGGGACAGGTTTCCGGGGTGGTTCCGGGCTTGGCGCCGCTTCCGGAACAGTCGGAACAGCGTTCAAGGCGCTGAATCGGAATTTCCTTTTTGCAGCCCTTGACGGCTTCCATAAATGTGAGCTGGATATGGACCTGGGTATCGTTTCCGCGGATAGGTCCGTTTGGGTTGCGGGTCCTTGTGGCGCCGCCAAAACCGAATCCGCTGAAAATATCACCGAAAATATCGCCGAAATCGCCGAAATCCCCGTGACCGTACTGCTGATATCTTTCGTATCCGCCCTGACCCGCGCCGTAGGTGGGGTCAACTCCCGCATGACCGAACTGATCGTAGCGGGTGCGTTTTTGTTTATCTGAAAGGACCTCGTAGGCTTCGCCTACTTCCTTGAATTTTGCTTCGGCGGTTTTATCATCCGGATTAAGGTCCGGGTGATATTTTTTTGCCATTTTGCGGTAGGCTTTTTTTATTTCGTCATCGGAAGCGCCTTTTTCGACCCCGAGGACTTCATAATAGTCGCGCTTATCCGCCATTTATGCATCACCTGCTTTTCTTCGATGTATAGCACTTTCTGCGCAGAGGAAAAATCCCCTGCGCAGAACATTGAAATTATATCCGATTTAGCTTCCCTTGTCAAAGGGAGGGGAACCGCCGAAGGCGGCGGAGAGATTCTTTTTATCCGGCGGGAGCAAGCTCCCGCCCTACGTTATAATTGGTTTGAAATTAAACCTCTCTGTAATCGGCATCGACGTAACCGTCGTCATTGCCGTGATTGCCGCAATCGCCGCAGTTGCCGTCACAGCCGGGCTGACCGCCCATATTGGGGTCGCCGTTGGGGTTTGCCTGCTGGTAAACTTTTGCGGAAACTTCATAGAATTTTTCTTCGAGCTCTTTCTGTTTTGCTTTGATGTCATCAATGCTGTCGCCTTTGAGGGCTTCTTTGAGAGCTTCGATTTTTGCTTCGAGACCGGATTTGTCATCGCCGGAAAGCTTGTCGCCGAGGTCTTTGATGGTCTTTTCGGACTGATATACCATCTGGTCGGCGGCGTTGCGGGTGTCGATTTCGTCGCGGTGCTTCTTATCCTGTTCGGCGTACTGTTCCGCTTCCTTGACGGCTTTTTCGATATCCTCTTTGCTCATGTTGGTGGAAGAGGTGATGGTGATATGCTGTTCCTTGCCGGTGCCGAGGTCTTTTGCGCTTACGTGAACGATGCCGTTGGCGTCGATATCAAAGGTGACTTCGATCTGCGGGATACCTCTGGGTGCGGGCATGATGCCGTCGAGGTGGAACATTCCGAGGGATTTGTTATCTCTTGCCATCTCGCGTTCGCCCTGAAGAACGTGAACTTCAACGGAAGTCTGGCCGTCAGCGGCGGTGGAGAAGATCTGGGATTTCTTTGCGGGGATGGTGGTGTTTCTGTCGATGATTTTGGTGAAAACGCCGCCGAGGGTTTCGAGACCGAGGGAAAGGGGAGTTACGTCGAGAAGGACAAGACCTTTTACTTCGCCGGTAAGAACACCGCCCTGGATCGCAGCGCCGATTGCTACGCACTCATCGGGGTTGATGCCTTTGAAGGGTTCTTTTCCGGTGATGTTTTTAACTGCGTCCTGAACAGCAGGAATACGGGAAGAACCGCCGACGAGAAGGATTTTATCGAGGTCGGAGGGTTTGAGTCCTGCGTCGGAAAGAGCCTGGCGAACCGGTCCCATGGTTGCTTCAACAAGGTCTGCGGTGAGCTCGTTGAATTTTGCTCTTGTTACGTTGACGTCAAGGTGTTTCGGACCGGTTGCGTCAGCGGTGATAAAGGGAAGGTTTACGTTTGCCTGGGTCATGCCGGAAAGCTCGATTTTGCATTTTTCAGCGGCTTCTTTAAGTCTCTGCATTGCCATTTTGTCGCTGCGGAGGTCGATGCCGTTTTCCATTTTGAACTGGTCGGCGAGGTAGTTGATAAGTCTGTCGTCAAAGTCATCGCCGCCGAGGTGGTTGTTACCTGCGGTCGCAAGAACTTCCTGAATGCCGTCGCCCATTTCGATGATGGAAACGTCGAAGGTACCGCCGCCAAGGTCGTAAACCATGATTTTCTGGTCGTCCTCTTTGTCTGCGCCGTATGCAAGAGCGGCAGCGGTGGGTTCGTTGATGATACGTTTTACTTCAAGACCGGCGATTTTGCCTGCGTCCTTGGTTGCCTGACGCTGTGCGTCGGTGAAGTATGCGGGAACGGTGATAACGGCCTGGGTTACGGTTTCGCCGAGATATGCTTCCGCGTCAGCTTTGAGCTTCTGGAGAACCATTGCGGAAATCTCTTGGGGGGTATAGCCTTTGCCGTCGATATTTACTTTGTATTCGCTGCCCATGTGACGTTTGATGGAAGTGATGGTTCTTTCGGGGTTGGTAACAGCCTGGCGTTTGGCAGCCTGGCCGGTTACTCTTTCGCCGGTTTTGGAAAAGCCGACTACGGAAGGGGTGGTTCTTGCGCCTTCGGGGTTAGGAATAACGGTGGGTTCGCCTGCTTCCATAACAGCTACGCAGGAGTTGGTGGTACCAAGGTCAATGCCGATAATTTTTGCCATAATATTTTCCTCCAATAAATGATAAGATTTACAAATTTAATTATATAAAAATTTTGCATTAATTTGACTTTTTTCAGTTTGCCACAACGACCATGCTGTGACGGATAACTTTGTCGCCGAGGGTATAGCCTTTTCGGTAAACGTCGGTGACGATGTTTTCGCCGTATGCGGGGTTATCAAGATGCATGACGGCTTCATGAAGATTTGGGTCGAACTGCTGGTCAACGTCGGGTATCTCTTTTACGCCGAGGTCATCAAAAACCTCTTTGAGAGTGTTCTGGATAAGGGAGATCCCTTTTTTGAATTCCTCGTCTTTGCATTCATAGCCGAGGGCTCTTTCAAAGCTGTCGAGAACTGGGAGAAGCTTTTTGACCGCTTCCGCTGTGGCATCGCCGTAAATGGCGTCCTTTTCGCGCTGGCTGCGCTTGCGGTAGTTGTCATATTCCGCGAGGGTGCGGAGATATTTGTCATAAAGCTCGTCTTTTGCTTTCTGGAGGGACTCGAGTTCTTCGCGGAGGGCTTCAAGCTCTGTTTTTTCTGCGGGAACTTCGGTCTGTTCTTCCATGGGGGTTGTTTTTTCTTTATCCATTGTCATCACCTGTTTTTCTTTGATATGTTATAGAAAGCAGTGTGCCGAGTTTTTCAGCAAAATATTCAAGGTGGGGTATAAGCCTTGAATAGTCCATTCTTACCGGGCCTATAAGCCCGATGGTTCCGCAGTCGTTTTCGCCTATGCTGAACCTTGCGACCAGAAGCGAACTTCCGGAAAGCTGGGAAAGGCTGTTTTCCTTTCCGATGAAAACGGTTACACCGGAAGGGTTGTTCCCGATGACGGGACCGAGTTTATCGCGCTTTGAGATAAGCTTCATTATCTCGAGGGCTCTGTCGGAATATTCGTTATAGGTAAGGAGCTTTTCCTGACCGCCGAGGTAATACTGACCGTCATAAACTTCCTTGCAAAGCTCATAGATTCCGACGATGAGCGGATTAAAGACGTTGGAATATTCGCCGAGCTGGATGGAAACAGCGTTTACGAATTCCGCGCTTATCTCTTTGAGGGTGTGACCGCAAAAACGGTCGTTTGCGAATTTGCGGAAGAAATCCGCGATTCCGGTGTTGACCCGGAAGAAAAGCCTGCATACCTTGCTTTTGACGACGCCGTTGGAGGCAATCACCAGAAGGACGACGGTGGTTTCGTCCGCCGGCACGATGTCGATATGCTCGACCGTCACGTAATCCGGGGTGGTGGTCATGGCGATGGTCGCGCAGCCGGTATATTCCGCAAGGGTTTCGGCGGAATCCGCAAGGAGCTTATCCGGATCCGGGTCGCTTATGTTGAACAAAGCGTCGATTCCGTCCTTTTCGTCCTCGGTCAGCGGCCGGACCCTCATAAGATCGTCAATGTAGGCTCTGTATCCGAGGTGGGAAGGTATCCTTCCTGCGGAGGTATGGGGCTGTTCGAGGAGACCCATTTCAAAAAGCGCCGCCATTTCGTTTCTTACGGTCGCCGGCGAAACGCTTATCTCGGGGAATTCGGAAAGAGTTTTTGAACCAACGGGTTCGCCGGTGCGTATATAGGTTTCAACAATGGCGGAAAGGATTCGTTTTTTTCTGTCATCGAATCGCATCGGATTTCTCCCTCCTTTCTTGCTTTAGCACTCAACCATTTGGAGTGCCAATGATTATATTATACATATATTTTTCCCGCTGTCAAGGGAATACACAAAATATTCACAAATTTTTAGCACTTTCTTTATTGGTGTGCTAATTTTGCGAAAATATACGCTTTGATGATATGAATTATTGTTTGATTTCGCAGCGTATTATCGGAAACGTTGTAGGGGCGGCCCTGCAACCACAGTCTGTATCTCGGCGAGCTAAACAATAATTTGTTTTATAAAATAAAAAGAGAACGGCAAAAAAACCGTTCTCTTTTATAATATATAACAATATACAATATTATTCTTCGCCGCGGATGATTTCGAGGGAGCTGCCGTCTTCGGGGTCGCTTCTTCCGCTGACGTAACCGCCGGTAACTTCGCTCATTTCGAGTTCGGCAAGGTCGTTATCACAGGTGAATTCGGCGAACGCCTGATAATAATTATCGCTTTCATCAAAGAAATAGGTGGAAATGCGATAGGTTTCACCGTCTTCAAGGCTTTTGGTATAAACGGAAAGCTCGTATCTGTTTTTGCTCTCGATTTCGGGTTCAACAAAATGGCAGTAAGAGGTGTTGAAGGAAACTTCATCACTTTTGCCGACAAGATACCATTCGCCGTCATCGCCGAGGACGTGGAGCTCGAAGGTATCGTGGAAATAGATTTCACCGTCGGTTTCGTTGTTCCAGATGCAGAGGATATTGCTTTCGTCATCAAAGTAATATTCGTATTGGGTTCTGAAGCTTACTTCATCGAGGGTATCGGTATAATAAGGCTCTGCTTTCTGCAATTTTCCGCAGCCGGAAAAAAGAAGCGCAAGGCAAAGAAGAATCAGAATAATTTTTTTCAAAAAAAACAGCGTCCCTTCGTCTGTAATAAATAGTCTAAACTATATTATAGCATGGTTCTGTCGAAAAATAAAGAACTTTTTGTTAATATCCAAGATGTTCCCCGATAATAATGACTTTTATTCGGTTTGGAATACGCTGATAGCCCAAAGTGGTATAACTGCAGCAGATCCTTGCGGGGGAATGGCAGTCCATGCAGACTCCGGTTTCGGCGCAGGGTGTTTTGCAGCCAAGGCGCTTTGCGTTTGCGGGCGCCGCAAGGCTGCGAAGGCGATCCTCCGCCGAGGCAATATCCGAAACGATTTTGTTTGTTCCCGCAACGAGAATTACGTTCTTCGGTCCGAAAATGATGGGTGCGACCCTTGTTCCGGCACCGTCAACGTTATAAATTTCGCCGTCATCGGTGATGGCGTTTGCGCTGGCAAGGAAATAATCCGCAAAAAACGCTTCGCGTCTTGCGGTTTCGACCTCTTCGGCGGGAACGGAGTGGGAATCGCGGTAATCGTAGTTTCCGCTTTCAAGAAGCCCGATTATTCCGGTTTCGTGCAAAGTTTGGGAACCGCCGACCCGGCAGACGGAACCTTCGGGAATGAGTTTTTTCACAAGGCCGACCGCTTCGGCAGAGGTTTTTACGAAATAGGCTTCCATTCTGTTTTGACGGAGCTTTTCGAGAAGGCGCTCCGCGCGTTTTTCTTCGGTGAAAGCAACGTTTTTATCCATTATGCCGGCTCCTTTCCCAAAACGATGTCGAGAAGTTCGAGGGGAGCATTAATGACGTAATCCGCGCCGGCTCCGGAAAGCTCGTCTTCATCGCCGTAGCCATAGAGTGCGCCGATTCCGGTTATTCCGTTTTCGTGAGCACCGATGATATCCATATCTCTGTCGCCGACCATGTATGCGTGCTCAAGTTCGCTTTCAGGAACGCCGAGGCGTTCCAGCGCGACCTTCACTATCGCCGGTTTGGTATCAAGGGTCTTATCTTCGGTGGCTCCGCAAACCGCATCGAAGTATTCGAGCATGCCTCTTTCCTCGAGAATGATGCGGCAGGCTCTTTCGGGCTTGCAGGAAGCAAGGGAAATTTTACAGCCGTGCTCATGCAAAGCCCTGAGCATTTCAATGGCGCCGTCGTATGTAAAATTCTGGTGGATACCGGTAACAAGGAATTTTTCGCGGTATTTCGCCACCAGTTCTTCGCATTTTTCTTCATCAAAGCCATAAAGGGCAAAGGTATTGCGAAGAGGGGGACCAATATAGCTCCGGAGCTTTTTGGGGTCGTTTTCCTCGATTCCGACGGAAGAAAGAGCGTATTTTATGCAGTCTGTGATGCCCTCATAGGGGTCGGTGAGGGTGCCGTCAAGGTCAAAAAGAACATATTTCGTCATAATTTGTCATTCTCCAAGTTTTTTTGCCGCCGAAAGTGCAAGCTCAAGGGCGGCATCTGCCGCCTGCTC
>CAZOOL010000035.1:8695-13251 GCA_964581405.1 uncultured Oscillospiraceae bacterium
TTTTCAAGAAGCAGTTTTATAAGTTCAAATTCTGCAATATTACCCATGGATACCTCCGAAGTATTAGCGTAGGGAACGGTCTTGACCGTTCCGCCTAAAATATATCATAAGAGGCGTTCCAAAAAATGAAACGCCTCATTTATATGATTATTCTTCGTTTTTAACGATGGCAATATGCAGCTCGTCAAGGTTTTTCTGGTCAACCTCGGTGGGGCACATGGTCATAAGTTCGCTTGCGGTCTGTACCTTCGGGAATGCGATGACGTCGCGGATGGAAGGACGGTCGAGCATAAGCATAACCATTCTGTCAAGACCGAAAGCCATGCCGCCGTGGGGCGGAACGCCGTATTTCTCTGCGTCAAGAAGGAAGCCGAATCTTGCCTGTGCAACTTCTTCGGAAAGACCGAGAGCCTGGAGCATCTTGTCCTGAACCTCGGTGTCGCTGATACGGATGGAACCGCCGCCGAGCTCACAGCCGTTGAGGACCATGTCGTATGCTCTTGCATAGCAATCGCCCGGGTCGGTCATAAGTTTATCCTCATCGCCGAATCTGGGGCAGGTGAAGGGGTGATGCTTTGCCATCCAGCGGTTTTCCTCGTCGCTCCACTCGAACAGCGGGAAATCGGTTACCCAAAGGAAGTTATAGGTGCCTTTGGGGATAAGATCAAGGCGTTTTCCGAGTTCAAGGCGGAGCGCGCCGAGAGCATCAAAGACGATATCGTTGCGGGGGTCGCCGACTATGAAGAGAACGTCGCCGGTTTCCGCGCCGAGTCTTTCGCGGATAGCGAGTTTTTCTTCCTCGCTGAGGAATTTCTCGTAGCTGGAAGTTTCGCCGTCCGGAGTAAGTCTGGTCCATGCAAGACCTTTTGCCTTATAGAGCTTCACGACCTCGGTGAGTTTGTCGATTTCTTTTCTGGTGAAAACGGAAGCGGCGCCCTTTGCGTTGATTGCGCGGACGGAACCTTTTTCAAGCGCGGAAGCAAAAACCTTGAATTCGGTGTTTTTGAGAAGGTCGGAAAGGTCGCAGATTTCAAGACCGAAACGGGTATCCGGCTTATCGGAACCGAATCTTGCCATAGCCTCATTGTAAGTAAGTCTTTCGAAAGGAGTGGGGACGTCATAATTGAGAACGTCCTTGAAAACGCGTTTGACAAGACCTTCGTTGAGGGTCATAACGTCGTTTTCGTCAACAAAGCTCATTTCCATGTCGATCTGGGTGAATTCGGGCTGACGGTCGGCACGAAGGTCCTCGTCGCGGAAGCATCTTGCAATCTGCATATATCTGTCGCAGCCGGACATCATAAGAAGCTGTTTGTAAAGCTGGGGGCTCTGGGGAAGAGCATAGAAGCAGCCGGGATGCACACGGGAAGGAACAAGATAGTCTCTTGCGCCTTCGGGGGTGGATTTGATGAGGTCCGGAGTTTCGATTTCCATAAAGCCGTTTTCATCGTAATAATCGCGGGCGGATTTTACGATTTTGTGGCGCATCATAAGGATATTCTGCATTTCGCCTCTGCGAAGGTCAAGATAGCGGTATTTAAGGCGAAGGTCCTCTTTTGCGTTGCAGTTGTCGCTGACTTCAAAAGGAGGAGTCTGGCTTTTTGCAAGGATGAAAAGCTCGTTTACAAAAAGCTCTACTGCGCCGGTGGGGATTTCGGTATTGACGGATTCGCGTTTGCGGATAACGCCCTTTGCTTCAAGAACGAATTCCGCCCTTACGGATGCCGCTTTTTCAAAAACTTCTTTATCGGTGCCGTCGCCGAAGGCAAGCTGAAGAATGCCGCTTCTGTCGCGAAGGTCGATGAAAATAAGGTTGCCGAGGTCGCGGGTTTTCTGTGCCCAGCCGAAAACGACAACTTCTTTGCCGATGTGGCTTTCGTTGAATTCACCGCAGTAAGCGGTGCGGTTATAGCCGTTTATCATTTATATTCCTCCGTTACGGATAATTTATCAGAAATTTATTTCGGGCGGGATATCGAGGGGAGTGATGTTCGAAAGTTTATCCTCAAGAACGCCCTCGAGCGCGCCGTAAACGTCGCCGAGCCTTGCTTCGTAAACGTATTCGATAAGTTCGTCAAGCTCAACTTCTTCGGAAGTTCCGTCGCCCATGTTTTTAACCTTGACTTTTCTTTCCTCAAGCTCGGAATCGCCGATGATGCAGGAAAGCTTCGCGCCGATTTTGTCGGCGTATTTCATCTGGGCCTTGACGCTTCTTCCGCAGAGGTCGCATTCGGCTTTGAAGCCCTCCGCACGGAGAGAATTTACGAGGTTTGCGGCTTCGATGCTCGCTTTCGTTCCCATGGAACCGATATAAATATCACAGGAACCTTCCTCCGGGAAGGCAACGCCGGTGTTTTCCATAAGAAGAAGCAGACGTTCGATGCCGAAGGCAAAACCGATGCTGGGCATTTTCTGTCCGCCGAGGAGTTCGATAAGACCGTCATATCTTCCGCCGCCGCAGACGGTTCCCTGGGAACCGATGTTGGTGCTGACGAATTCAAAAACGGTGCGGGTGTAATAATCGAGTCCGCGTACGATGGTCGGGTTGACGGTGTATTCGATGCCGATGGAATCAAGGCGCTCTTTAAGTTCGTCAAAATGCGCCTGACAGTCGTCGCAGAGGTAATCGAGGATTACCGGAGCGTCCTCGCCGATTTTATGGCAGACGGGGCTCTTGCAGTCGAGGATTCTCATGGGGTTGCGCTCGAGCCTTTCGCGGCAGGTTTCGCAAAGCTCGTCCTCGTGGCTGCGGAAATATTCCTTGAGCGCTTCGTTATATTTAGCTCTGCATTCGGGACAGCCGATGGAGTTGATTTCAAGCTCGATGCCCTCGATCTGGAGCTGGTCGAAAATCTGGCTTACCATGGCGATCATTTCCGCATCAGCCGCGGGAGAAGCCGAACCGACGAGCTCCGCGCCGAACTGGTGGAATTCGCGAAGACGGCCTGCCTGGGGTTTTTCATAGCGGAAGCAGCTCGTGAGATAACAGACCTTTACGGGAAGCGCACCGCCGAGAAGTCCGTGCTCTATAAGGGTTCGCATGCAGCCTGCAGTGCCTTCCGGGCGAAGGGTTATGGAGCGTTCGCCTTTATCGAGGAAGGTGTACATTTCCTTTTGCACAACGTCGGTGGAATCGCCGACTCCGCGGGCAAAAAGCTCGGTGTGTTCAAAGGTGGGAAAGCGGATTTCCTTGAAGCCGAAAATATCGGCAACCTTCATGGCAGTTTTTTCAACATGCTGCCATTTTGCGCTCTGTTCCGGAAGAACGTCCTGGGTTCCGCGGGGCGCTTTTGTAAGAATAGCCATAGAAATTACCTCTTATATAATCCTGTTTATAATAATCTAAAATAGTTTGCTTTTGCTTTGCAACATAGAGAATGGCTTTATTAAGCCGTTTTTTAATGAACAAGGTCGCGCCAGTCAAGGTCGCCGCGTTCAAGAGCATGGATAAGCGCCTCGGCGGTGGCGATATTGGTTGCAACGGGAATATTGTGAACGTCGCAAAGACGAAGAAGGGTCGTATAGTCCGAATCGTGGTTCTGATTCATGGGGTCACGGAAGAAAAGGAGAAGGTCGATCTCGTTGCAGGCGATGCGGGAGGCAATCTGTTCACAGCCTCCATGGGAACCGCTGAGGAAACAGGAAATCTTAAGACCGGTGGCATCCGCAACGAGCTTTCCGGTGCGCGAAGTGGAGCAGAGCTTATGTTTGCCAAGGATACCGCAATAGGCAATGCAGAACTGGACCATAAGCTCTTTTTTAGTGTCCTGTGCAATAATTGCAATGTTCAATTTGCAAACCTCCTTTTATTTGAAACCAAGTGGTATATTTTTACCGCAGAGCCTTTCGGCAAGGTTGCGGAAAGTCTGATAGTTCGGGCTTTCAAAAGAAAGCGGTGTGCCGGAATCCATGGCGCTTCGGGTCATTGGGTCTTCCCAGATTACGCCGATGAGCTGAAGCTCGGCGCCGTCGATGATTTCATCGAGGTTATTGATGGGGGAGAGCTTCTTTGCTTTCTGGGGGCAGCGCTCGATCACGAGCCGGCGAACCGGAACTCCGAAAGAACCCAGCAGCGCTCCTGTGCTTCTTGCTCCGCGAACGGAAGAAGGGTCGGGCGTTGCCACAACAAGGGCAATATCGGCAGATTCCGCCGCGTTTTCAAGAGCTTCGCCGATTCCGGCAGGACAATCAAGAATAATGTATTCATATTCTTCGCCGATGGCGGCGGAGATATCTTTAATGGTTTCGGAAGTTACCACGGCGGGTTTTGCTGCCGCGGGGATAAGGAAAAGTCCCTCACAGAAAGAGCAGGGAACGGCGGCATCCTTTATGTCACAGGAGCCGCGGATTATGTCGCCGAGGTCAAAAACGATGTTTTCAGTCACTCCGAAGGCAACGTCAAGGCTGCGCAATCCGGAATCCAGCTCGATAATCAGTGATTTATGCTTTTTTGAAGCGAGGGCTTCGCCGAGAAGAGCGGAAACGGTCGATTTTCCTGCGCCGCCCTTGCCGGAGGCCACCAAAATTATCTTTGCCATATCCGCACCTCTTTTCAA
>CAZOOL010000036.1:0-12653 GCA_964581405.1 uncultured Oscillospiraceae bacterium
GTTGACGTATATGACATCATCGAATTCCTTGAAGAAGACCCGGCAAACGAAGAAAACGTAGCCAGAATCAAGAACTATCTTGCAGTGAACGGAGCAAAATAATGAGAAATCTTATTGATATACTCGATCTTTCCGTCGAGGAAATCGACGGACTTATTTCCGTTGCAAACGATATCATTGCAAATCCGGCAAAATATTCCGAAAGCTGCAAAGGAAAGATCCTTGCGACCCTTTTCTTTGAACCTTCCACCAGAACCCGCCTCAGCTTTGAAGCGGCAATGCTTAATCTCGGCGGAAGCGTGCTCGGCTTTTCTGAAGCGGGAAGTTCCTCCACCGCAAAGGGCGAAAGTGTTGCGGATACGATCCGCACCGTAAACTGTTATGCGGACATCATCGCAATGCGCCACCCCAAAGAGGGCGCGCCCATTGTTGCGGCAAAAGCTTCCCGAATCCCAATCATCAATGCCGGCGACGGCGGTCATTTCCACCCGACACAGACCCTTACGGACCTTCTGACCATCAGCCGCCACAAGGGAAGGCTCAATGACCTGACCATAGGTCTTTGCGGCGACCTTAAATTCGGCAGAACAGTTCATTCCCTTATTGCCGCATTCGCAAGATACAGCGGCATCAGGTTTGTGCTTATCTCCCCGGAAGAGCTTTGCGTTCCGGAATACGTAAAGACCGAAACCCTCGATAAAAAGGGAATACCTTATAAAGAGGTCAGAACCCTTGAGGAAGCCATGCCCGAGCTCGATATTCTTTATATGACCCGAATCCAGAGAGAGCGCTTTGCTGATCCTGCCGAATACGAAAGACTTAAAAACTCCTTCGTGCTCGATCTTCCGAAACTCGAAACCGCGAAGGAGGATCTTTGCATCATGCATCCCCTGCCGAGGGTCAACGAAATCAGCACCAAAGTCGATTCCGACCCCAGAGCCTGCTATTTCGACCAGGCCCTTTGCGGAAAGTTTATCAGAATGGCGCTTATTCTCAAGCTTCTCGCTGAAGCTCCCGTGCCGTGCTCGCTTTCTGAAGATGATGAGCATGATGATGAAATCGTCAACAAGGTCTTTTGTGAAAATCCAAGATGCATAACCTCCGTTGAGCAGGAAATCGACCATGTTTTCCACTATACCGACAAGGAGAACGGAATCTGCCGCTGCGCATATTGCGAAGCACAGAAGGAAATTTAATATAGGTGCTCAAAAAAACAACTCCCGTGCTCAAATGAGCACGGGGATTCCTTTTAAAGCCTCCCTTGTTAAAGGGAGGTGGCTTTTTCGTTTGCAAGGCAAACGAAAAAGCCGGAGGGATTCACAACCCTGTCAAGTTCATATTTGTTATCATGTTGAATGTAGGGAACGGTCTTGACCGTTCCGTGAAGAGACATCAATGTTTTTTGGAATAAAACCACCTTACAGTAAAGCTTGCCGCCGCGGTAAAAATCCAGGCACGCAGCCAGTCAAAAGCAGAAAGGCAAAGTGTATATGCGGCGGAATAGGATATTATGTTGGTTATAATATACAGACAAACTTCGGATTTTGAGAAAATGAAAAGTCCGAGCCCCGTCAAAATGTAAGCAGCCCATAAAATGAGCACCGGCCTTTTGCTTTCAAGCGGAATTTTCCGGAATCTGAGCACCGTTATAACAACGAGCACCGCAAGGGCGAGAAACTGAGCCCATGCAATGGCGAGCCTTGCGTAATTCATATCATAGCTCCAGATAAAAGTATGCCTAATCGTTCTCCAACCGAGCCCGGTTGCAAACCGAAGATACATATCCACCGCAAAGAACACCGCCCAGGCGCACCAAAGCCCGACGTTTCGCTTGAAAACAAAACAGATAATTCCGCAAAGGACAAACGGCGAAGAAAAAATAAGCCCTTCAATAAATCCGCCGAGAAGCGAACAGAAGATTGCAACAAAAGCTGCAAAGCAAAAAAGAATAGTTCCGACGATTTTTCGCGGAGGGAAGGCGCTTTGTTTTTCTGCCCTTGCATTTTGTGTTTCGGCGGGCTGAATCGGTTTTTCAATTTCCACTTCGCCTTTAACAAGTTCATCTATTGTCATCCCGAAAATTTCCGCGAGTTTTATTATTTTATCGAGGTCCGGGGTCGCGGCGCCGTTTTCCCATTTTGAAACAGATTGTCGGGAAACTTCGAGCATATCCGCGAGCTCGCCCTGTGAAAGATCGAGTCTTGTTCTGTTTTCATAAATTTTTTCACCAAGGGTCATATAATCGCCTCCTTTTATAACGAAATTATATCATTTCAAAGCGGCGAAGTCTATCAACATGGCTTTAAAAATTTAGCAACCGGCGGTTGCACTTTGTTTTTTCGGCAAAAAATGCTTTCGGGGAAAACTAAAATTAAAAATCGGGAACGGAATGAAATATTACGGAAAAGTGATGTTCAAAGGTTCCGTTAGGGCGGCAAGGAGCTTCGGCAGAAGAAGCGTCAAGCTCAGAACCGTCACAAAAGAGAAGGGCAAAGCAGTCAGAAAGGCCATAAGCCGCGGAATAAACCGATATTTATAATTTGTTTTTAAATATATTCCAAAACCGCCGTTTTTTGTTATTGAAATTACGATAAAACGGCGGTATAATCTTTAAGGAGATTTTGGTTTATAAAAAAGAGAAAACGGAGGACAAAATGAAAAAATCTGCAATAATCTTTATGCTTACGCTTATCGTATGCGTTTTTGCGGGTTGCAGCCACGAACACGTTCCCGGCCCTTCCGCAACCTGTACCGAACACCAGATATGCCTTGAATGTGAGGAGATACTTGTTCCCGCAACAGGACACAGGGAAGGCGACCCGGCAACTTGCGCCGCGCCACAAAGCTGTGTAAACTGCGGACTTGAGCTTTCCCCTCAGCTTGACCACGTTCCCGGCGATGAAGCAACCTGTACCGAGCCCCAAAGTTGCCTTATCTGCGGAACAGAACTTTCGCCCGCCATCGGCCACAGCATAAACAGCGAAAACGCCTGTGCCAACTGTGGAATCCAGATCGTTCCCGCCGACCAGAAATACATAAAACCCGGCAGAAACGGCGCTCTTTCCGATACGACCACCGACCTTATTGCCGAAACCGAAAGCGGTCATTACAACAACAATATCAATGCCTATTATTCCGGCGCTGTTCTTGTTTGCGGCGATTACGGCCTTGAATATTTCCTTCCTTCCGCGGACGGAAACTCCGCTTGGGCAAAAACCGTAAACTCCTTTGCGGAAAAATACCCCGAAATCAACGTAACAGCTCTCCTCATCCCGAAAAGCTGCACTTTTAACTCTCCGGAAGGTTATACCGATCCCTATGAGCGTACCGAGGCGCATATTTCCGCAACCTATGCAATGCTCAACGAGGGCATCAAAACCGCCGACTGCCTTGGCGTTATGACCGAACATTCGGAAGAATATCTGTTCTACCGCACCGACCATCATTGGACGAGCCTCGGCGCATACTATGCTTCCGTTGCCTACTGCAACGCAAACAGCATCGTTCCCTACGCTCTTGATACCTATGAAACCGTAATAAAAACCGATTTCATCGGAACCCTTTATAATTATGCGGGCGGTCCTTCCTCCCTCAAGTCCAATCCGGACTATACCGTCGGACATTATCCCCATACCGGATATTCCATGATTTGCGGCAACACCGGCTCGTGGTATAACGCAATGGCCATCAACTATAACTATAAGAGCTATGCCGGAATGTTCATCAGCGGCGATAACCCCCTTACTGTTATCACCACCGAAAACAAAAACGGAAAAACCCTTATGATTTTCAAGGAATCCTATGGCAACGCTTTCGTTCCCTATATGATAGACTATTATGAGCAGATAATAGTTGTGGATATCCGCGAAAGCACCAAAAGCGTCGAAACCCTTATCGAGGAATACGGCGTTACCGATGCGCTTATCATCAACAACGTTCAGGCTGCGATAAGCCTTCAGCCCCAGCTTAACAGCAAGGCGATGTCCTGATATATCAAAAAAGGCGGAAGGGAAAACCTTTCGCCTTAACTTTTACGGGAGGAATTTATGGAACTTGAAAAACAGCTTTCGGATTACGTTCCGTTCAATGAACAGGAAGAAAGGGATAAGGCTATACTCCTGGAATGGCTTTCCTCCGGAAAGGACGTTTTTACCAGAGAAAACAAAACAGCCCATTTCACGGCTTCCGCATGGGTACTGAATAAAAACAGGGACAAGGTTTTGATGATATATCACAATATCTATGGTTCCTGGGCATGGATGGGCGGACACGCAGACGGAGAAACAGATCTTCTTGCGGTTGCCGAAAGGGAAGCGAAGGAGGAAAGCGGAATAAAGAATATCCGCCCGGTTTCAGAGGATATTCTTTCCATAGAAATAGCGCCGGTCAGCGGGCACGAAAAGAGAGGGGAATATGTTCCGTCCCATCTTCATCTTAACGTGACGTATCTTTTTGAGGCGGATGAACAGCAGGAGCTTTTTATAAAGCCGGACGAAAACAGCGGCGTCATGTGGATCGCGCTGGAAGATATAAAGAACAAAAGCACCGAAAAATGGTTCGTTGAGCGCATTTATTCAAAACTTATTGCGAAAGCCGGAAAGTGAATTGGCGTTTAGTCTTGCAACGCATTATCGGGAACGTCGTAGGGGCGGCCGCAAAGGGCCGCCCCTACATTCACATTCTGCACATCGGTGTGCTAAACAAAAATTTATCTTATAATTACACAAAAAAGGCTCCCTTGCGGGAGCCTTTGATCTTTTAACGGAATCAATCGTTGGTATAGTTATCGAAATAACCCTGAATGAGAATGACAGGGGTGCCTTTATCGCCGGAACCGGAAGTAAGGTCGCAAAGGGAACCGATAAGGTCGGTAAGCTGGCGGGGAGTGGTTCCTTCGGAAGCCATGTTGCCGACGAGGTTGGCGTCTTTTGCTTTAATGCTTTCGGAGATGGCCTTTTTGAGTTCTTCGCCGGAAAGGCTGCTGAAATCGTTATCGGCAAGATATTTGAGCTTGAGCTCGTTGGGGGTTCCGAGAAGTCCTTCGGTATGGAAGGGAGAAACGACCGGGTCGGCAAGTTCCCAGATTTTGCCCTGAGGATCCTTGAAAGCGCCGTCGCCGTAAACCATGACTTCGACATGTTTGCCGGTGGCATCAAGAACGCGTTTCTGGATATCAAGAACAAGATCCTGGCTGTCGCGGGGGAAAAGCTTTACGGTGTTTTCGGTTGCTTTGTTGGAACCGAGAAGACCGTATTTTTCGTTATAGCCGCCGCTTACGGGAGAGGTGAGGATATCGTCGAGACCGAGGACGATTTTTGCGCCTGCGGCTTTAAGGATACGTTTATTTCTTGCGCGGGTGTGGATATCGCAGGTGAGAACGACGTCGGTGTAATCAAGGATTGCTTTTGCCTGATTTGCAAAGACGATTTCAACTTCTGCACCCTCTTCGCGGACGAGATTGCCGTAATATTCGACGTAATCAACGCCGGTGAAACGGTGTTTGTTTTCGCCGAAAAGCTCGCGGTATTTTTCAAGGGAAAGAACGTCGGAATAGGGGTTGACTCCGGCTTCGTCAACTTTATCAAGGCTTACGAGCTCGTTGCCGACTTCATCGGAAGGATAGCTGAGCATAAGAACAACTTTTTTGCAGCCTCTTGCAATTCCGCGAAGGCAGATAGCAAATCGGTTTCTGGAAAGAATCGGGAAAATTACGCCGACGGTTTCTCCGCCAAGCTTTGCCTTTACGTCAGCGGCGATGTCATCAACGGACGCATAGTTACCCTGTGCTCTTGCAACGACGGATTCGGTAACAGCGATAACGTCACGGTTGCGGATTTCAAAGCCTTCGCTTTCGGCTGCTTCAAGAACGCAGGCGGTTACCATTTCGCCAAGGTTATCGCCCTGACGGAAAATGGGGCAGCGAATGCCACGGGATACGGTACCAACTTTTCTGGTGTTTGCCATAATTTACAGATCCTTTCTATTTCACGACTTTTTTAATTTGCGATTGTAAAAAAGTCCCTTTTTCGCGTTGGCTATAAGCGAAAAAACATTATCTACAACAGAATATTATACATAAATATAGTGTTTTCTGCAAGATGTTTTTTATAAATTTAAAATACAAATAACAGTAAAAATATTTTCCTTGGATTTGTAAATTTTTGTAATATAATTACAGAAAAAGGGAAAATCGGGGCGCCGCCCGGGCGCCCCGATTATATTACAGCAATTTTTTGAGAAGCTCTTCCGGTTTTATGCCGTAAAGCTTCGCTATGGCGATGAGATTTGTGGTGCTGGGTTCGGAAGTGCCGTTTTCCCATTTTGAAACCGCCTGTCGGGAAATTCCAAGGCTTTCCGCGACGAATTCCTGGGTCATGCTGCGTTCCGTGCGGAGATCCCGAAGCGTTTCACCGAGGGTTTTACGGATTTCTTCCTGTTGGGGAGTCACGGTTTCATGCGGGACATATTCCGGCGCGGATTTGTTTTTCTTTGCGGCAAAAATGATAACGAGAACAACTATCGCTATAATCACGACTGAGAATATCAAAAGCCCCATAACTATAAGGCCTCTTAAACTGACTGCGCTCATAAAAAATCTCTCCTTTCGTGCAGTAATTATAGCATACTCCGGGCGGTTGCACCACCAATTATCGCGCAACTTCGGCGCAACTTTCGGTTGCGGCGGCACGGTTGCTTTATTCTTGCCGAGCAAGTTTATATAGTGAAACGAAGAATCGGTGCATTTTTTGAAACAAAAGAAAAAGAGCGTACCTTTCGGAACGCTCGGCTGTCTATGGGCTGCAAAAAAGATGTTTTTGCTGTTTTTTTGGTATCGTAGTCCTCGTTTCCATAATTCCTTACGTAACATAACTTCGATTTTTGAGTCGTTGTTTTTTTACAGCTCGCATATTTTGTGTCGCTGTTCTTCGGTATGATTATCTATATGGAATTCTACCATATTAGTTGAATTTTCTCCCAATCATCTACAAATTTCGCACCGAGGGCACCAATGAATATGGGCTTGAGGAAAAGATATATGCGGGATAATAAGATTTAAACCAAAACTTCCCATTTGCCGTAGCGTTTGCCGCTTTCACGGCGGATATAGTTTTTATCCTGCAGCGACTTCATAATTCGCTTGATGGTTGCAATGGATTTTCCGGTTACTTCAACAAGCTCTTGCTGTTTCATCGTCGGGTTCTTTGCAACCAATTCTAAAACTGCAAGTTCTTCCAAGGTGCAGTCTAAAGTATCAAATTGATACTTTGGAACTTTAGGATTGATACTTTGGGAAGTGTTTTCATCCACAAAATCAACATGCATATAACGGTTCTTCAGTTCGTGGTTTGTGCCGAGCAGAAGATTTGCAAAAAACAATTCCAAAAACTTTGTGGTGGAATGAATACCTTTTTGCAAATCGTTATAGTTTGCCCGAACCAATGCGTTGCGGAAATACCAAGAGTTTTCACGGAACGCATCGTTATTGACACGGAACCCGAAGGTTTTCATATTCATTTCAAGGTATTTTTCGACTATTTCATCGAAATTGGACTGCGGCATTTCGTCGATATTTCAAGCGCCATGCCGCACCTCCCGATCTGCTGAAATTTTTCTTACATATATTATACCGCTAAACAGGAGTAAAAACAATTTTTAACAAGTGAAAAAACAATCTGATTCCGCTTCGGAAAATTAAAAAATTTTTGCAATATGTGTGGATTTGCGTTTAATTTTCGTCTTATGATATGAGGCCTCAAAAAAACAAAAAGGAGGTGCCTGGATGACAGAAGATGAATTTTTGCCGCTGTTCGACCGATATCACAACATGGTTTATAAAATAGCTCTTGTGTATACTCGCTCGCCACAGGATTCAGAGGATATAGTACAGACGGTGTTTCTCAAACTGATTGAAGGTAACACCCGCCCGGTGACAGGATACGAGCGGGCGTGGCTCGCGAAAGTCACGGTCAATGCATGCCGTGACCTTTTACGTTGGAATCTTCGCCGGGAAACAGAACCGCTTGATGAAACTATTCCGTTCAATGATCCGGAAGAAAGCGCACTTTTCGAGGCGGTCGAATCATTGCCGAAAAAATACCGCCTTGCGATACATCTGCATTATTATGAGGGCTACACCTGTGATGAAATCGGGGAAATACTCGGCATAACGCCTTCGGCAGTTTCAATGCGACTGCATCGGGCACGAAAATTACTGCGGAGCATATTAAAGGAGGATATCAATGAATCAGATTTATAAAAGGACATTTGATAATATTGTTATGCCGGAGAAACGCGCAAAAACTCTTCAGGCGGCGCTGCTCTCCCGTTGCTCCGAGAAAGAAACGGAGGTCAACCCCATGAACACAAACAAAATTATTCGTCGTCCCGCCGCCATACTTGTGGCAATACTCATTATTGCTTCACTTGCCGTTACCGCATTTGCTTGTGGAGGATATGTTGTTTATCAAGTCAGAACCGGAGAAATTAAGCTTTCTGAAGACAGTATCCTTTATAATTGGATTGATTTTGAACCGGAAGAAATTTTGCCTTATGAAAACTACATTGAATCAAACGGCGAAGTCACGGTTACTTTTGATGTCGAAGACCCTGAGCAAGGAAAATAAGACTGAACAAATCAGGAATACAGCAAAACAAAAAGAAACGGCGGTTTTCGTTTGAAAACCGCCGCTTTTCTGGCGGAGATGGTGGGATTCGAACCCACGTGCCCGGTTAAGGACAAAACGATTTCGAGTCGTTCTCGTTACGACCACTTCGATACATCTCCGTATTAAATTAAACAAAGAAACCGGAATATCGAAGTGGTCGTTTGCACATGGCGTAGCCCGTGCATAAAACCATGGCGCGAAAGCGCCACTTCGATACATCTCCGTATTTTGTTTGCTCGATTATAATAACACGATTTTGCCCGGAGGTCAAGAAGCATTGACAGAAAATGTGTTATGAGTTATTATTATATTTACTATATTTTTATTTTGTATTGGAGGAAACATTCTGATGGATGACCCGGGAAGTCCTTTGCCGCTGATTCTTGTATTTGCTCTCGTTCTTATTAACGCATTTTTCGCCATGAGCGAAACGGCGATGATATCGCTCAACGATTCAAAGCTCCGCCGCGACGCCGAGGACGGAAACAAAAAAGCAAGGACAATATCAAAGCTCCTTGACGAACCCAACAATTTTCTTGCAACAATTCAGGTTGCCACTGCCCTTTCGGGTTTTCTTGCTTCGGCGATAGCCGCCGATGCTTACGCGGATTTTGCCGCGGAATTTCTTGTAAATTATATTCCCTTGGACGCGGGAATTATCCATGGTGCGGTTATTTTTGTGCTTACGCTTTTGCTCTCCTTCGTTTCAATCGTTCTGGGCGAGCTTGTTCCGAAGCGCATCGCCATGCAGCACCCCGAAAAAATTTCTTATGCCATTGTGGGAGCTCTTTCCCTCTGCAATAAAATTTTCAGGCCTTTTGTGAAAATCCTCAGTGGCTGCGCCAATCTCGTGCTCCGCCTTTTCGGAATAAATCCCGACGAGGAACCGGAAGAAGCCACAGAGGAAAATATCCGAATGATGCTTGATGCCGCCGATGAAAAAGGAACCATCGAAGAAAGCGAAAAAGAGATGATAAACAACATCTTTGAATTCGATGACAGAAGCGTCGGCGAAATTATGACCCACAGAAAAGACCTTACAGCCATCGAAATCACGACCCCCATAAGCGAAGCCGTTGATCTTGCCATTTCCGACGGATATTCCAGAATGCCGGTTTATGACGAAACGATCGACAGCATAAAGGGCATTATTTATGCAAAAGACCTGCTCAGCCTTATCGGGGACATGAACCTCGAAAACAGAAATGTCATGGATTTCATCCGTCCGGCGAATTTTATTCCGGAATCCAACAGCTGCCGCGAGGCATTTATGGAATTCCAGCAGAAGAAGATTCAGGCGGCCATTGTCGTTGACGAATACGGCGGTACAGCCGGTCTTGTTTCCATGGAGGACCTCATTGAGTCCGTCATGGGCAATATTCAGGACGAATACGACAACGAAGAAGCCGAAATAAACGAAATCGACGAAGACAACTTTGATTTCGAGGGAACCGTTCTTTTAAGCGATATAGAGGAGATCCTTGATATCGAAACGGACGAGGACGCGGATTATGATACGCTGAGCGGGCTTATAATGGATATCCTCGGAAGGATCCCCGAAGAGGACGAAAATCCCGTTGTCACCTATCAGGGCGTTGAGTTTACCGTTATCCACGTTGAGGAACATCACATAGCAAAGGTCCATGCAAGAATCCTTCCCAAAGAAGCCGAAGAGGAAGAATAAACAAAAAATTAGGGCACCGCAGAGCGGTGCCCTTTATTTTAAAAATCATTCTCCATCGTATTCAATGCCGAGGGAATCGCACATTATTTTGCGCGCCCTTGCGGAAAGTTCCGCAGTGCTTGAAGCGGAAACCTCATCACCGGGAATAACCCCGCATACCCGGAGGGTAACCCGGGTGCGCCGGAATGGGGCGTTATCGTGCACCTTGTTCGTGTTGCTTACGGTTGTGATAACAAGGGGCGCGCCGCTTTTGGTTGCGATTTTGAAGGAACCTGCATGGAAGGGGAGCATCTCGCCGTCACGGGAGCGGGTGCCCTCGGGATAAATCGCCATGGAGCAAACGTCGTTTTTGATATTTTCGCTGGCGGCGTTTATTGCTTTCACCGCATTGCGGGGATTTTCCCTGTCGATGGCAATACAGCAGATGCGGTGCATATATTTATTTATGACCGGAAGCTTGAAGTTTTCCGGTTTTGTGATAAAACCGATTTCGTGCTTTCCGAGGGCGGCGATGCTTACGATGGGGTCGAACATGGCTCTGTGGTTCTGAATGAGCACGAAACGCCCTTCGGGAATTTTTTCCTCACCCTCGACGGTGACTTTCACATTGCAGGCACTGAGAGCGATCCTTAGGGTCAGGATGATGACTTTGTTGTAAAAACTGCTGAATTTCCCGTTCGGCTTTTCAAGATCGACCATCAGCGCAAAAATAACGAGAAACGCAACGTAAATCAAAGCGGCAATAAGGGTGTATTCAACCGCGTAGATTATTCCCGCGAGAAAAGGATCCGCGCTGTAGGGAACACCCAGCGATACGTCAATTACCGCAAAAAGGATTCCGATTAAAGGGAAAATAAAAACCATATTAACCTCCGGTGAGCTGATAAATTATTGTTTGGCCCGGCAGCTTTGCGGCCACGTTCTGCACCTTGGTGCAATAATTATTATCCGAGTCTGTACTCTCCGTCGTTTTCCATCACAAGAGATTTGCCATAGAAAACCCGGAGGGCTTTTGCGTAATATTCGGTATCTTTGGCACCGGCGGTTTCATAGGAAGAATGCATCGCAAGCTGGGGAAGACCGATGTCAACTGTATTAAGTGAAACCTGGGTGTTCGCAATGTTTCCGAGGGTGGAACCGCCGGGAATATCCGCGCGGTTTGCGTAGCGCTGGAAAGGAACTCCCGCTTCCTCGCAGACGAGCTGGAAGATTGCCGCGGAAACAGCATCTGAAGTATATCTCTGGTTGGCGTTATACTTAATCACGATGCCGCCGTTCATATATACCGCGTGGTTTCTGTCCTGATATTCAGGATGATTGGGGTGAACGGCATGGGCATTATCGCAGGAGAGCATAAAGCTGTTCGCAACTTTGGCATAATGCTCTGCGGAAGAAAGACCAAGTCCTTCGCTGATGCGTTCGAGAACCGCCGCAATAAAGGTGGAAGCTGCGCCCTGTTTTGTCTGGCTTCCGACTTCCTCGTTATCAAAAAGGCAGTAAACCGGAAGACTTGCGGCTTTTTTTGCGCTGATGAAGGCTTCAAGAGCGCCGAAAGCGCACTGGAGGTCATCAAGGCGCGGTGCGGAAATATATCCGTTCCATTCGGTACCGTACTGGGGGTTATAAACGATAAGGTCGGTGGTGAGGATATCCTTTTCATCACAGCCTGCGGCTTTTGCGATGAGAGCCCTGAAGGAACCCTTTGCTTCGCCTTCCGCAAAAAGCGGAATCATATCCACGGCCGGATTATAGGACATATTTTCGTTGGCGCTGCGGTTCATATGGATTGCGACGTTGGGAATAACGGCACAGGGTTCCTTTGTATCCACAAGGCGTACGGAAATTCCGTTTTCGGTGCGGACGGTTATCCTTCCTGCCACGGCAAGGGGTCTGTCGAGCCATGTGGAACAGAGCATACCACCGTATTTTTCAGTGGAAAGGCGAAGGTAGTATTTATCCGCGAGCTCGGCGTTTTCCTTGATTTTGAAGCAGGGGCTGTCACAATGGGAAGCGGTGAGCATGAATCCGGAAAAATCCCCTTCCGGAACACGGAAGGCGATTACAGAAGAACCGTTTCTTGTAACGTAATAGCCTTTTCCTGCCTCGAGAACCCATTTTCTGCTTTCGCAAAGCTCGGAATAGCCTTCGATTTCAAGGGCTTCGCAAACGTTTGCCACGGCATGATAGGGCGTTGGGCTTTTGGCGATAAAATCGAAAAGTTTTTTATTCATAGGAACATCTCCTCGGGTGAAAATCAGTTTTACCTTTATATTATATCTTTTTATGCCGTAATTCGCAAGTCG
>CAZOOL010000037.1:0-12360 GCA_964581405.1 uncultured Oscillospiraceae bacterium
TTGGCTTATTTGCAGAACCGGAAGGTGATATGTCCGCCGAAAACGGAATAATCGAGCCCGGATATCCTTGGCGAAACGGCGAAATAGGAGGTTTCGTAAAAAAGCGGAAGGGCGGGCATCGCCTGGAGAAGCATTTGTTCCGCAACGGCGAAGGATTCCGCCATGGACTCGTTATCGGTTTTCTTTGAGGCGGCGGCAACTGCGGCGCTGAAATCAGCGTGATAAAATCCGGTGATGTTATCCGCATCGGTGAAAAGGGAAAAGATGGCTCCGGGGTTATCATACTGGGGAGTCATGGAAACCAGCGCAAGGTCATAGTTCCCGGCGGCAACGGCGGATTCGAGTTCACTTTCGCTTACAGGGATAAGGTTTATGAAAACCGCGAGGTTATCCTGCACGCTTTTTTGAACGAAACCCATGGCGGGAATGAACTCTTCGGTGCAGATTATGGTGAGGGTCGGAAGCTTTGTAAGCTCGAGCTCGGAAAGACCGGCTTTGAAAAGGTCGGAAGCCATTGCCGGGTCAAAATCAAAGCCCGCAAAGCTTTCGCCGACGATTTCGCGGTAGTTTTCACCGTTCAGCGCGACCGACGGAGGAACAAATGCATCAGCAATGCGGAAGTTTTCGTCGATTTTTGCCGCGAGAAGGGATTTATCAATGGCATAGGCTATGGCACGGCGTATTTTCTGGTTTTTGAGCACCTCGTCCTCGGTATTGAAAATCATAGCCCAGGTGGTGTTTTCGCTTTCGAGGATATTGAAGCCTTCCTTCTCAAGGTAATCTTTATCGGAGGGATTTATTACGGAACAGTCCACCGTTTCCTCGAGGAGCCGGCTGACGGCATCCGCTTTCGGATCGTCCTTTACGAAAAGATAGATGTTTTCATATTTCGTATTGGCGATTTCGCTGTATTCGTTGGGCGAAAGAACGTAGCTGTAGTTATTTATGCGGCGGACATAATACGCGCCGTTGAACATGGTATATGCAAGCCCAAGGCCGTAGCGTCCCTTTGTATTCTCAAAAAATTCACGGTTGCAGGGCATTGCCGCGGCGTTTGTAAGAAGATCCGGGAAAAGAGGATCGGGACTGTTCAGGGTGATGACGAGGGTGTAGTTGTCCCTTACCTTTACGCCAAGGGAATTTTTGCCGCTTTCGCCGTTGAGCACGGCTTCGGAGTTTTTGATATTGAAAAAGTCGCTTCGGGAGGGGGCGGAAGTTTCCGGACTGAAAAGCCGCTGGAAAGCAAAGAGAAAGTCATCGGCGGTAACAGGGGTTTCGCCGTCGCTCCAGAGAAGGCCTTCCTTTATATAAAAAGTATAAACGAGCCCGTCTTCGGAAACGCTCCAGTCCTTTGCGGCGCCGGGGATTATCTGGCCGTTTTCGTCCTTATCCAAAAGCCCCTGATAGCAGTTTTCGACGATGATAAGCTCCGGGTCGCTTTCGGCGAGCTGGGGGTCGAAGGAATCGACGCCCCTCGGGATATCGAAGCCGAGGGTTTTCGGCGCGCTGCAGCCGGAAAAGATAAGGCTGAGCACGAGCACGGCACAGATTATTCTTTTGAGCACGGGAAAACACCTCCGTTTCATAAATATCAGCGTTACATAATATATTAACATTGAAATTCATTTTTTACAATGCAGAAAAAATGAATTTTTGATTGAATTTAATAAAATCTTAAGGCTTTATATATTGTATTAAAATTAATATTTTGTTATACTGTAAACAGTAAAAGCGAAAAAGGGAGAAATTTATGGGATATTGCGAACGCTGCGGCGGAACATATGACTTTGAGGGTATCTGCGAAACCTGCGGAACCGATGAGGAATGGTCCTGGAACCCGCCGGAACATAATCATAACAAAGTAAAATGCAAAGGCTGCGGCACCGAAATTTATGAGGTCCGCAGATATTGCCACGTTTGCGGAAAAAGAAACGACGCCGCCTTCGTAAAAGGCAAAAATTACTGTCCCAGATGCGGAATCGCTTTTGTTGACGGGGTTTGTCCCAACTGCGGAAGAAAGCTCAGCGATTTTTTATCCCGCAGCATCGACCCGAAACAGAAAACTTCCTGCTCTTCCTGCAGGAAGGAAACTTCATCGAAAGATCTTTACTGCATCCATTGCGGAAACGAAAATTACATAAAATACGCATGGCAAAGACCTTCCCCGAAGTTCCATTCCGCGGGGAAATCGGACTCCTGTGTATCCGCGGAAAGCAGCCGTCAGCGTGAAGAAGGTTCTTCTAATTACACCGTTGCGGACAGCGAAAATTTCGTAAGAAGCATAAACACAAGGCTCTGGACTATCCTCGGACTTATTCAGGCGATACTTTTCTGCATGCCCACCGGTATTGTCACCATTATTTACTGCATCCACGCAACCAACTGCGCGAGAGAGGGCATGATGGAACGCGCGGAAAGAAAGCTCAGAACCGCGAAAATATGGTTCTTTGCCGGCGTTGCCATAGAAATTATTCTGATAATTGCGGCGGTACTTTTCAAAATTTTTATCTGAAAGTACCGGTAATAAAATTATAAATCCATTTCACCTATAAAAGGAGGCTACATTATGAATTGTAAAAATTGCGGAACAGAACTTTCCGAAGGCAGCGTTTTTTGCGGAAACTGCGGAATGAAGCTTGCGGATGAACAGGGTACATACGAAGCACCCGTTCAGGAGGAATACAGAAACGAGGTATATAACAACTGCCAGGAACAGGGTTCCTATCAGGCACCGCCCGTTCAGCCCGATTATATCGACCCGGTGGCGCCGGTTGACAAGCCCAACACCGTTCTCTGGATAGTCCTTTCGGCGGTAAATACTCTTATGTGTTGCCCTGCCGGCGGTGTTATCGGTCTTATTTTTGCGATTCTCGGTCACGTCGCCGCTGAAAAGGGCGATATATTCGATGCAAACAAAAAAGTTAAAGTTGCAAAAATTGCTTTCTGGGTCAGCGTTGGCTTAAGCGTTCTTTTCTGGATTGCATACATTGTACTTATTGCAATCGGTGCTGCTGCCGCCGGCGTTGCTGAGGAATTCTATTACTACTACTGATGAAAAAACGCATGGCAATTGTTTCGGCGGCGGCATTGTTTGCCGCCGCCGCACTTTTATATCTTTATTTTACCGGAGAAGGCGAGGGAGCGGGAATCCCCTGTATGTTCCATCAGCTCACAGGTTTTTACTGCAGCGGCTGCGGCGCTTCGAGGGCGCTGCGCTCGGTAATGCACCTTGATTTTTATCAGGCTATCCGGTATAACGCATTGTTCACCTTGGGGCTTCCGTTTTTGGGGGTCTATTTCGGCGCGCTCGGTATAAGCTATATCCGTTTCGGGAAGGACAGGATATCGGGAAAGGTACCCATGGTGATTTTATGGATTTTTATTGCAGCGGCGACAGCCTATGGAATTTTGCGGAATATTCCGGCTTTTTCGTTCCTTGCGCCGACCATGATATGATCAAAAAGTCCCGTCCGGATGGAGAGTTCCGGGCGGGGCTTTTATCTATCCGGGAGCGGTTCGGACTTACGGAAAATTATTTTTTGAAGGAAACTGCTGCCGCGGCGGCAAGGGATACTGCGGCGATTGCGGCGGCAAGACCGAAAACGGCTTCAGCGCCGGTATCGGGGTTCACTTCGGTTTCGGAAGTTTCGGAAGCGGGGACTTCGAGAACGATTTCGTATTCGCCGAGGGTCGCGTTGGAGCCGCTTACGGAAATGACAACGTCCTCATAGATATCCGCGGTCATATAGTCAACGACGTATTCTTTGACAACGCTGCCGTCCTTGAGGACATAATAAGTGATGATATCGTCCTCCTCGACTTTTATACCGAAGGCTTCGCGAAGGGTGTACCAGTTATATCCGGTGTTGATGCTTACGGTGTAATCTCCGGCGATGACCTGGTCGCCGAAGAAGCCGAACTGATATGCGTCAACGTAACCGTCGCTGTCGGTATCGACAATGCCGCTGATATAGTGCTTGAAGTTAACGCCTTTCTGGCTGGAAGAGATATCGAAGAGCAGAACGGTGAGCCCATCGCAGACGACGGCAAGATCTTCGCCGGTGACGGCGCGGAAAGCGGTGGTGGAAATAACGGCGGCATCTTCCGCGGAGCGGAGCTCGCTGATATCGTAGTCATCGTTTCCGTTAAGGTCATAGCCGTAAACGTCGGTTATATAATCGGAATAACCGTCATCTCCGCAAAGAAGATATGCGCCGGCGGAATAGTTTTCTGCAGCCCATTTTACCATTTCGTATTCGAAGATGGTGACGTCGGAAATAACGGTGAGAGTTGCGGAAACTGCTTCGTCATCAAGGGTCGCGGAAATTTTAAGGGTTCCGGTTTTGTATGCGGCGGAATAGTTATCCTCGACGGTAATTTTGATGATATTTACGTTGGTTTCAAGGGCAACGCCGTAATAGGTTACTTTTTCGGCTTCGTTATATGCCGCGGCATTGGCAGCGGCGGCTGCGTAATCAAGGCCGCTTTCATAAACAACACCGGCGCGGGTAACGCTGTAGAAAATTTCCATACCGGTAACATTCATGGTTTCGGGGTCATAATCCACAAGCTTTGCGGAAATGATTCCGTTCGCGGAAAGGGAAACGTTTTCGTAATCCTCGTCGGAAAGGGCTGCATAATAGGTGCCGGTGCCGCGGGTATAGACAAAGAATTCGTTTTCTGCGTCAACGACTTCGATTTCGATAACGTCGTCTTCCGCCTCTTCCACAGGCTCGAGGACGACAAAGCTTGCCGCAAAAGCAGAAATGCCCATGCTGAGCGCAAGGACAAGAGCAAGAATAAGAGCAAGAGCTTTTTTCATGTTTTAATTTTCCTCCTAAAGAATTGATTTTTGGGCATGGGGAAAATGCGTCTCTCCAACCGATTTTCCCCCACCGTATACGGCGGCCGGACGCAGATATTCCGTTTGAAAAAAGAGGAATTTTGTGAAAGATTTTTAACCGGAATTTTGTGCCGACCGCAAGGGAAATATATCATAAGCGAGGAATTTTATGCAACGCGAAAATTGTAAAGAATCTGTTAATTCTCAGTGAAAGGACGCTGAAAAAACGGCTTTACAATGCGGATTTTGGCATTATAAAGCCGTTTGGAGCGGGCACGGGAAAAGACGGCAAATATTCATTTATTCTGAATAAAATTTCAGAATAAATGAATATTTTTCAGCGGCATTTCATGCCCGGAAAAAAGCCCTGCGAAAAAATTTCATGGCTGAAGCGCATTTCAGCAATGGGAAGGGATTGTGATGAATTTGTGAAAGAAGCCGCGGGCGCGGGAAAATTCCGAATTCGTCAAAAAGCCCCAAAGCGGTTGACAGAAAAGGTGAATGGGGATATAATACTTTCTGAACTTAATAAAACGCTTTTTATGGTCGCATTTTTGCGATAAAAAGGAACGCGGTTCGATTCCGCGGCTGCTGCCACAGCTGTATTTGCGGACGGGGAGAGCATTTTATCCACTGCCTTTTGGGGCGGGAAGGAGCTCTTTTTTCCGGTTGATGCATAAGCCAGAAGACTTACCATGAAAATTCGCGTGGATTCATTTGGAAAGGATGAATACCAAGCAAAAAATGCTTTGTTTGCAGTCCTTTTTCGGGACTGCTTTTTTATTGCCGAAAAAAGAGAGGATATGTAAAATGAAAAAATTATTTTCAATAATGCTTGCCTTTGTTTTTATACTTTCCGGCTGTCAGAACGATCTTCCCTCCGGTGGGGATGCCTTCAGTGGATTCGAGGGTTACAGTCAGGAACTTACCGAGCAGGAACTGGAAAACGCAATGAAATCCGGCAAGGTCGAACTTGAAAACCGCCCGGAAGAAAACGTATGTTACATTACGATTTCCTGCAAAACCGCCCTTGCAAGCGGTGAGCTTGGAGATTCGATGCTGAAGATACTCCCGGAAAACGGAATCATTCTTGAAAATTATGAAGTTATATATGAGGACGGAGCGACGGTTTTTGATATTCTTTCCGCCGCCGTCAAAGCGAATAAAATCCATATGGAATATACCGGAACCGCAAAGACCCCATATATTGAGGGTATAGCGAACCTTTATGAATTCGACTGCGGACCGCTTTCCGGCTGGATGTATAAGGTGAACGGCTGGTTCCCGAGCTTTTCATTCGGTCAGTATAAGGTTGACAGGGGAGATTCCATAGAGTTCGTATATACCTGCGACCTCGGCGAGGATGTGGGCGATACTTACGGCGATTGATTACAGTCGGAATCTTTTGCGACCCCCCTCGGCCGTTTCCCCGAGGAAATGCCGGCGCCCCATTTTCGGGGACGCCAAATTTGTAAATTGATTTAAGAAGGAAAAAGAAAAATGGCATCGGGAAGATCTCTGAAAACTGAATCGGGTCTTGGGCTTTACCACCCTTTGGTAAGCTTCGGCTATTTTATTGCGGTGATTGCGGGTACACTACTTTTCATTCACCCGGTATTCGTGCTGATATCACTTGTCTGCGCGATTCTTGCCGCGGCTTTTATCAACGGGAAGAAGGCCTTTTTGGGTACCCTCGGTTTCGGGATTCCGATGTTTGTTTTTATCGCTCTCGCGAATCCGCTTTTCAATCACAGGGGCGCGACCATTCTTTTTTATCTTTTCGATAACCCGGTGACGCTGGAGGCGGTCATCTACGGTATCGTTTCCGCCGGAATGATGTTCGCGGCGGTTATATGGTTCACCTGCTATAACACGGTGGTCACTTCGGATAAATTCATTTATATATTCGGGCGGATACTGCCTTCCATCGCGCTTATAGTTTCCATGACTCTTTCGCTGATACCGCGGCTTATGGCGCAGGTGAAAATAATCGCGGATTCCCAGCGGAGCATAGGGCTCGACTGGAAGAGCGGAAGCCTTAAAAATCGGGTGCGTTCCGGCGCGAGAGTGCTTTCGATCCTTGTGAGCTGGGCGCTGGAGGACGCGGTTATAACGGCGGATTCCATGAAGGCGAGAGGCTATGGGCAGCACAGACGAAGCAATTTTTCCATATTCCGTTTCGGAAAAAGGGACGCGATAATGATGGCGGTTATAATTCTTCTTTTTGCTGCCGAGATTTTCGCCTATGCTTCCGGCAGGGGGACGATGGAATTTTACCCGGCGATGGTGATGCCGGAAATTGATTTTACGGATATTTTGATTTACGTTTCGTATATTACACTCGGGATTTTACCCATAGTAATTCAGATGAAGGAGGACCGGAAATGGAAGCGATTAAAGTAACGAACTTTGGCTTTGATTATGCCATAGGAAATGAAACGGCCCTCAGCGACATCAGCTTTACCGTAAACGAAGGCGAATTTATTGTTGTATGCGGTCCTTCCGGCTGCGGAAAATCGACTCTCCTCAAAAGCCTTAAACCCCAGCTAAAGCCCTTCGGCACCACGAGGGGTTCCGTTGAATTTTACGGAGAGGACGTTTATGCTCTTCCGGACGAAAAGACTGCCGCCGAAATCGGCTTTGTGATGCAGAATCCGGATGCCCAGATCGTGACCGACAAGGTATGGCATGAGCTTGCTTTCGGGCTTGAAAACCTTGGAGTCGCAACACCGGTCATCAGAAGCCGCGTTGCGGAAATGGCAAATTATTTCGGAATCCACACATGGTTCAGGAAGAAAACCGCGGAGCTTTCCGGAGGACAGAAACAGCTTTTGAACCTTGCTTCCGTCATGCTCATGCAGCCGAAACTTATCATTCTTGATGAGCCTTCGAGCCAGCTCGACCCCATTGCCGCAAGGGAATTCCTTGAAAACGTCCGCAAAATAAATCTTGAACTCGGAACCACAATCATCATAACCGAGCACAACCTTGAGGAGGTTTACGGTTATGCGGATAAAGTCCTGCTCATGGAGGACGGAAAAGTGAAAAAATACCTTGCGCCGCAGGAAATGGCGCAGTACCTCGCAACGGAGGAGCCGGAGGGAATGTATAAAGCCCTTCCGACTCCGGCGAGAATGTACGGCAGCGTGCTCAAAGGCGAATGTCCTTTGAGCATAGTTGAGGGCAGAAACTGGTTCAGCCGTCTCGTTGACGAAAAGCACCCGGAATCTCCGGTGCTCGCCGAAGGAAAAAGACCTGCCGAAAAGGTGATAGATATAAACGAAGTCTGGTTCCAGTATGAAAAAGGCGGCGAACCGGTGCTCAGGGATCTTTCGTTTTCCGTAAGAAAAGGGGAGATATGCTCAGTCCTCGGCGGAAACGGCGCAGGAAAAACCACGATGCTCTCCGTCGTTTCACAAAAACGGAAGTATAATATGGGAAGCATCAGAATTTCGGGGAAGGAGCTGAACAAATACAAGGGAATCGAGCTTTTCAGAAACAATATGGCGGTTCTTCCGCAAAATCCGCAGTCCCTTTTCGTATTTGAAACGCTCCGAAGGGACCTTGAGGAAGTTTTTGCGAGCACGAAGCTCCCGAAAACGGAAATAGAGGAAAAGGTTTTGAGCATGGCGAAGAAAATGGAGATTGATTCTCTGCTCGACCGCCACCCTTATGACCTTTCCGGAGGGGAAATGCAAAAAGCCGCCCTTGCGAAAATACTCCTTCTTGAACCGCAGATACTGCTTCTTGACGAGCCGACCAAAGGAATGGACGCCCTTTCGAAGGAGAATATGGGCAATATTCTGCGGGAACTTTCCGCCGAAGGCAAAACGGTGCTCATGGTTACCCATGACATTGAGTTTTGCGCGAGGTTTTCCGACCACTGCATGCTCTTTTTTGACGGGTACATTGTTTCGGAAGGAACGCCGAAGAAATTTTTCTCTGAAAACAGCTTTTATACAACCGCGGCGAGCCGCATGACAAGGCATCTTATACAGAATATCATAACTTGCGAAGAAGGTGAGCAGCTTTGCAGAAGCCTTCTTTGAAAAAACACCGCACGAAGGTGATGTTCGTGCTCGTTTGCATGCTTTTTCCGCTGGCGCTTTGGATTTTTATGGCTACCGGCGCGGAAAATTACGGATTCATAAGCATGGTAATGGTCGTTCTGGCGATGGTGCCGTTTCTGATGCTTTATGAGATGAAAAAGCCCCAGGCGAGGGAATGGATACCGCTTGCGGTAATGGCGGCCATCGCCGCCGTCGGAAGGGCGGCATTCGCCTTTGTTCCGCAGTTCAAGCCCACTTCCGCCATAATCATTATCACCGCCATGGTATTCGGTCCGGAGGCGGGATTCCTTACCGGGGCCATCGCAGCACTTGCTTCGAACCTCTTTTTCGGGCAGGGACCCTGGACACCGTGGCAGATGTTTGCATGGGGACTTATCGGGTTCATTGCCGGACTTCTTTCAAGGCGCGGCTGGCTCGGAAAGAAATGGCAGTACGTGGTTTTCGGCATGGTCTGCGGCTATATTTACGGCTGGATCCTAAATATCTGGTCCGGCGCGGGTTTCGTTTACGGGCTTTCATGGGAAAGCTATGTTTCCCTGTGCATCACGAGCTTTATTCCGGATTCCATTCACGGTACGGCGACAGCTATTTTCCTTTTGATGCTCGCTGATTCCTGGGGGGCAAAGCTCCGAAGGGTGAAGAATAAATTTGGGATACTCGCAAACTGAAAAAAGAAAAAAGAATACGCAGCAGAGGCGCTTCGCAGGGAAGCGCCTCTGTTTTTTGATTTGGGGATAATTGAAACGGTTAGCGCCGCCAAGGATATTTTTACGGAGAATGAAAAAACATACAAAAAAGGAGTGCTTCTTCACGAAGCACTCCACAAAAGCGGCGTTTTGTTTTTTATATCAGACTTTAACTTTGAGAAGGTGGAGCGACCAGAGAACGGTGATAAGGCAAACGCCGACATCCGCAAAAACCGCAAGCCAGATGGGAGCATAGCCGAGAGCCCCGAAAATAAGAACGATGATCTTGACTGCCATGATGAAAATGACATTCTGCCTGACGCAGTTCATAATTTTTTTCGCGATGGAAACCGCCTTCGGAAGGGCGGAAATTCCGCCTTTCATAAGGACGATATCTGCGGATTCGATTGCCGCATCGGTTCCCATGCCCATGGCGGCGCCGATATCCGCAGCCGCGAGCACCGGAGCATCGTTTATGCCGTCACCGGTGAAAACGGTGGTGCCGGTCTTTTTGATTTCTTCGGTTTTTTCAACTTTATCTTCCGGCATAAGGGAGGCATAAAAGCCGTCGATGCCGCATTCTTCCGCGATTTTTGCGGCGGCGTGCTCGTTATCGCCGGTGAGCATATAGCAATGCTCAACCCCGAGCTTTTTGAGCATACCGACGGCCGCTTTGGCGTCGTCTCTGATGGTATCTTCGAGGAAGATGCTTCCGGCATAGACGGAATCAATGGCGACGTAAAGGCTGGCGCCGTTTTCTTCCGGAAGGGAGATGCTCATGTGGTCGAAAAGCTTTTTGTTGCCGCAGACTACGGAATTTTCGCCGAAGCTGACGGTAACGCCTTCGCCGGCAATTTCGTTAACTTTATCGGCGGCAGGGAATTCGATATTGCGGATATTTGCTTCCTCTACGACGCATTTTGCTATGGGGTGGTCGGAAAGAGCTTCCGCCGCTGCCGCATAGCGAAGGATATCGTCTTCGGAATAGTTTCCCGCAAGGCTGATTTTCGCAACGCGGAGCTTTCCGGAGGTGAGGGTTCCGGTTTTATCAAAAACAGCGTTTTTGACGTTCGCAAGGCGTTCGCAGTATTCGGAGCCCTTGATGATAACGCCGTGTTTGGAAGCGGCGCCGATTCCGGCGAAATACGCAAGCGGAACAGAAAGAACGAGGGCGCAAGGGCAGCTCGATACAAGGAAAACGAGAGCGCGGTGGGCGGCTTCTGAAGCGGGGAGCAGATCGAAAGCCCAGGGAACAAGGAAAACAAGAGCCGCGAGGACTATAACGATGGGGGTATAAATTTCGGAAAAACGGGTGATGAATCTTTCGGTTGCGCCTTTTTTTGCGGAAGCGCCTTCAACCATTTCGATGATTCTTGCAGCGGCGGAATCGCCGTAGCCGCTTATGGTTTCACCCTGGGCGGGACTTCCGAGTACCACGCAGCCGGCTTTGAGCGTTTCGCCAGGTTCAAGATGGACCGGAAGGCTTTCGCCGGTAAGAGCGGAAGCATCGACCATAACGCTGTCATGAAGAACTTTGCAGTCCAGCGGAACGCGTTCGCCGACCTTCACCATGATTTCGGTTCCGATTTCAACGCTTTCCGCGGGAACGGTTTCGATATCGCCGTCGTCCTTATGGATTACGTTCGCGGTATCGGGGCGGATATCGGCAAGGGCGGCAATGTTCTTTTTGGAACGGGCAACCGCGAGCCCTTCGAGGTTTTCACCGAAGGTGAAAAGCAGGGCGACCATGGTGCCTTCGACGTATTCGCCGATAATGAAAGCCGCAACGACCGCAAGGGACATGAGGGTTTCTTCACCGAAATGGAATTTCATGAGGTCTTTGAATCCGGCGGTGAGGGTTTCTCTTCCGGCGATTATAGTAACGGCAAGGCAGATCCAAAGAGCAAAGGGTTCGAGAACCGGAATGAAGCTCAGGGCAAAAACGGCGGCGCAGATCCCCACGGTTATGAGGTCTTTTTTGATTTCGGAGTTATCTTTTTCGCCATGGCAGGCGCAGCCTTCATGACCGTGGCCGCCGTGGTTATGACCGGAGCAATGACCGTCATGGCAATGTTCGTGCTCATGATGGTGCTGGTGTTTATGTTCGTGTTCGTGTTCATGCTCATGTTCGTGTTCATGTTCATGGCAGTGACATTCTTTGTCATGGCAATGTTCAGACATAATTTTCAGCCCTCCTCAACGTGGGAAATGCCCGTGCAGAGAATTGCGCCGACATGGGCATCGTCCAGAGAATAATAAATTTGTTTGCCTTCGCGGCGGTTTTTTATAAGCCTTGCGGCTTTAAGAACGGAAAGTTGGTGGGAAACGGCGGATTGGCTCATCCCGAGCAGTTCGCAGAGGCAGCAAACGCACATTTCTCCTTCGGAAAGCGCAGCAAGAATCCTTATTCTTGTAGGATCGCCGACGACCTTGAAAAAATCAGCGGTTTTTGCAAGGATATCTTCCGGAGGCATGCTTGCCTTTGTCTGTTCGATTATATGGGCGTGTTCCGGATGGATTTCAGCCAAAGGTATCATCTCCAATTGAAAGAATGAACATATGAACAAATATTCATATGTTGTGATATGAGTATATACCCGGAGCATGCGTATGTCAATAGTTATTTCAGAAAAAATATTCGATTTACAAAAAATTTTGTTTGGGTGACAAAATGCTGTTCAGCTGTGTTGGCTCACCGATACAATTTGGGGAATGTTTAAAGCCTTCCCAGAGGAGACTCCCCTGTTAGGGGAGATGTCCG
>CAZOOL010000038.1:0-5458 GCA_964581405.1 uncultured Oscillospiraceae bacterium
CGGATGCATCTCAAGGAAAGTTTTTGCAAGATAGATTATATCCTCTTCCCAATCGCGGTTTCTGCCTTCTTCGTACATATATACATATTCATCGGCGTTTCCGTTAAAGTCTGCCTTTTCTTCCGCAGAACATCCGCCGAAAACTGCGGCTATCAATGAAACGCAAAGTGCCAAAGCAATTATCTTTTTCATGTTTTTCACCCCTTTGTCAGTTGATGATTTTTATTCCGTTTGCAACTTCAATTATTTCGTTTACCGGTGCCGTTCCGCTTACGCTGAGCATCATGTTGCCGACGCTCCAGATCACACAGCACCAATCGTCGCTTCTGGCAAGAAGACCTTTGCTCTCTCCGATAATTATATCTTCAAGCTCCGCGTTTTCAGTATTCAGCTTTGCGGAACCGTTTGAACTTTGAACAATTGAAATAAAGAAATTCCCCTTGCAGTAATTGACCGTGTGCTGACCGTCCATGCTGTATATATTGCTGAAAACAAAGCCTTCCGTCATATAAGTCGGCGCAAATGCGCCCGCCCAGTCATACAGCTCCGGATCGATAAAATTATAGTTTGGCGCGACCTCGATCTTGGTATATCCTCCGAGTTTTTCTTCATACAAAAGGCTGTAAAAGCTCTCATGCACATATTCCCGCACATCGGCAGAAGCAACCACGACGGAAACAACGGAAACCACCGCCACAAACAATACCATCGCCGCGGCCGTCAGCACTTTTTTGGAAAAGCGCAAAACCTTTTTGAAAGTTTCCTTTCTGCTTTGGGCGGATATAAGCGAATACGCCTCTTTAAGCCTTCTCTCCCTTTCGGTAAAGTCGTATTCGTCTTTTTCCGCCGCAATTTCGCGGCTTTCATCTTCACAAAGAACAGCCATCGCCTCCCTGAAAAGAAGGTCTTCGCTGCTTTCGCCAAGGCTTTTTGATGAAAGTTTATAGCCGTATTCACTCATGCACTTTCTCCCCTTCCATCAGTTTATAGGCTTTGCGTTTTGCCCTTGTTAAGCACATTCGCACTCCGCTTTCAGAAATCCCGAGCCTTTTTGCCATTTCAGAATCCTTCATACATAGAATATACTTCGATTCAAGAATCATTCTGTCCCTTTCGGGAAGCTTTTTAAGGGCATTAGCAAGCGCTTTTATGCTCTCCTTATGAAGAAGTATATCCTCCGGGCTCGCGCCGTTTTCCGCCGTAATGATTTCCTCCTCAAATTCCGAAAACACAAGGTAATCTTTATCCCTGCTTTTGCGCCGCAGGTAATCAAAAGCCGTATTTTTTGCCGCCGCAAGAATATATGCCGGAAGCTTCGTTTTTTCTATATTCATGACCGTATCGGCGTTCTCTATCAGCTTTATAAAAGTCTCCTGGGTAATTTCTTCCGCCGCGTGTTCATCTGAAACGAGCACAAAGGCCTTTTTCTTCATCTTACCGTAATAATTTACATAAAGATTTGCCATGAATTCACGCTTCGGGTCGCTTTCTATTGCCGCTATCATCAGGCTGAGCACAAATTCCTCCCCCCTTCTGTTTTAAAAGCGGTATATTTTGATTATACCATATTTTCCGCATGCTGAAAAAGCTTTCAATAATAAAGACGATATTTTCCAAAATCCGCAACGCTTTTTTGCCAATCAATATAAATTTATCTTTCCTTATGGAAATGTTCATATTTATATGATATACTGTTGATAAATTCAAAATACCCTATGAAAGGATACCGGCCATGTCCCAGGAATTCCAGTCCGAACGCGATATCGAAAAAGAATTCGAGCAGATTTTTGAAAACGAGGAAGCCCATTACCTTATTGCCCAGCGCGCCCACGAATACGCCAAGCTTATGGCTTATTACCGCTGTGCCATAATGGAAGTGGAAACAAAATTCAAGGTGCTTAACGAAGAATTTTCCCTCCGTTTTGACCGCAACCCCATTGAAAACATCAAAAGCCGCCTCAAGCGCCCCATAAGTATCCGCAACAAACTCAAAAAATACGGATATCCCCTTTCCATGAGCAACATTGAGGAGCACCTCCATGACGTTGCCGGTATCCGGGTCGTCTGTTCATTCCCAAGCGACGTTTATACCATTGCCGACGCCCTTTTGAGCCAGGATGACATTACTCTCATCCAGCGCAAGGATTATATAAAAAATCCAAAACCGAGCGGTTACAGAAGCCTTCATCTTATCATTGAGATACCGATTTTCCTTGCGAAAGAAAAGCGCATGATGAAAGTCGAAATTCAGCTCCGCACCATCGCAATGGACTGTTGGGCAAGCCTTGAGCATCAGATCCATTATAAAAAAGATTATCTTTTCACCGAAGAAATGGCAAATGAACTTTCCCAATGCGCCGATATAAGCGCCGAGCTTGACGAAAGAATGGAAGCCTTGCGAAAAATAGTCCGGAACAAACCCGAAAACGAAGATACGGCTTTACATATTATATAAAAAAATCCCGTCCGGAATGGACGGGATTTTCTTATAGTAAAAGATTAATCGCAGATTTTGGAAGAGCTGGAGGTTCCGATTCTGGAAGCGCCGGCTTCAACCATCGCACAGGCGGCTTCGTAAGTTTTAACTCCGCCGGAAGCTTTTACGCCCATATCCGGGCCGACGGTTTCACGCATAAGGCGGATGTCTTCGACTGTTGCGCCGCCGGTGGAAAAACCGGTGGAGGTTTTTACGAATTCCGCGCCGGCGCGTTTTGCGGCAAGGCAGGCCTCGACCTTTTCTTCATCGGTAAGAAGGCAGGTTTCGATGATAACTTTGAGGATCGCTCTGCCGTCGCAGGCAGAATGTACCGTTGCTATGTCGTCCTCGACTCTGCGCCAGTCGCCGACTTTTGCGGAAGCGATATCAATTACCATGTCGATTTCTTCCGCGCCGTCCTCGATTGCGCAGGCAGCCTCGAATGCTTTTGCTGCGGAAGCCATTGCTCCAAGAGGAAAACCGACAACGGAGCAGGTTTTGATTCCGGTTCCTTTGAGTTCCTTATGTACGAAGTAAACATTGAGGGAGTTTACGCATACTGCGGCAACTCCGTATTTTTTTGCTTCATCACAGACAGCGCGGAGCTGTTCATGGGTTGCGTCAGCCTTGAGCAAAGTGTGGTCAAGGTATTTTGCGATAGCCTGTTTATCCATTGTGATTTCCTCCTTTTTATATATCAGCCGCATCCGCCGCAGGAACTGCAGTCGCCGGAGCAGCCGCCCTGTTCGGGTTTTTCGATGGTATCCGGGTCATCACCGGTTGCGGACATCTGGATAATGTGAAGAACGTATTCAAAAACCTCGTTGAATTCGTCCTGTGCGTTATTATATGCGGCCATTTTTTCATGGTTGGTCGCATAGTCATAAAGCTCGTGAACCTCTTTATCGAGGGCTTCGATTTTTTTGTCGTCGCGTTCGGGCTTGGTGATTTCCTGAGTAAGCTCGTATCTCTTCATATTGAACTCGGCGATTTTCTGCTGAAGCTCCTCATCCTCCTCAACAGCCTGTTGGGCGGTATTGAGAAGAATATAGCTCTCCTCCTGCTGAAGCTTTTTGCCAAGCTCTCTTGCCATTTCGATTACAGTCATTTTATTATTCCTCCGTTTTAATAATTTCTCCGTCAAGAGCCCAGCCGAGGGACTCTTTCAAATAAACTTTCGCAAAACCCTTCTGAACATCGGTTCTCGGGGCCCTGACAACAAGGTTTTCATAGCTTCTTCCGCTGATATACCCCTCTCCGACGTCAACCTCATCATCAAAAAGAACGGTCGTTGTTTTTCCGACGAAGGAAGCATTCACCTCATGGCTGATTTCCGTCTGGAGATCAAGCAAACGCTGGAAGCGTTTTGATGAAACGTCGTGAGGAATCTGATCCTCCATTACGGCGGCCTTTGTTCCCTCGCGCTTTGAATATATGAAGCTGTAGGTCATGCTCCAACGCGCCTTGCGGGAAAGCTCCATGGTGCCCTCAAAATCTTCTTCCGTTTCACCGGGGAAACCCACTATAAGGTCGCTCGTGATAGTAACGTCCGGAATGATCTCCCTCGCCATATTCACAAGCTCCATATAATGTTCGGCGGTATATCTTCTGTTCATGCGGCGAAGAACATCATCGGAACCGCTCTGAACGGGAAGGTGGATATAGTTGCAGACTTTTTCGCAGTCGCGGATAGCTTCAAGAAGCTCCCTTGTGCAGTCTTTCGGGTGCGAAGTCATAAACTTGATGCGAAAATCCCCGGGAATATCGTTTACCATGCGAAGAAGCTCCGCAAAGGTTATTTTTTCCTCAAGACCTTTTCCGTAAGAGTTTACGTTCTGCCCAAGCAGGGTAATTTCCTTATATCCCGCCGCAACTATATCCCTTGCCTCCGCAAGGATGTTTTCCGGAAGGCGGCTTTTTTCTCTTCCGCGAACAAGGGGCACTACACAGTATGTGCAGAAATTGTCGCAGCCATGCATAATGGGAAGATTGGCCTTCATATCGTCGTCACGGTGTATCGGAAGATACTCCGCCATACAGCCTTCCCCTTCGCCGATATCGAACTGGCGCTTTTTCGCGGTCATATGCTTATATGCAAGCTCCGGCAAACGCGGTGCGGCGTGGGTTCCGAAAACGATATCCACAAAAGGATAACTCTGGCGGAATTTTTTTGCAATATGTTCCTGCTGAACCATACAGCCGCAAACGGCGATTATCATATCCGGATTTTCCTCGTGGGCTTTTTTAAGGATTCCCACGTTTCCGAAAACGCGCTTTTCTGCGTTTTCCCTTATGGCGCAGGTGTTGAAAATAACGAACTCGGCGCCTTCGGCAGAATCAACGATGGTATATCCCATTTCTTCGAGGATACCCTCGAGCTTTTCTCCATCGGAAAAATTCTGCTGGCAGCCGTAAGTATGAACAAATGCGGTATGCGCTCCTTCCCTTTCGGAAAGCATCGCGCGCACTTTTTCGGTATAATTTATTTCGGGCATTGAAACTTCCTTTCTGCCTTATAAATTTTAAGTATATTCCCTAACTTTATTATATTATCACGAAGACGGAAAATTATCAATAGTATAAGTATGCGATATGTTTAACAAAACATTTTCGCGGCCATAATATCTCTGCCAAACAAATTTTCGGAGTGAGAAAAATGACCGTTAAACGAGGAGATATTTATTATGCCGACCTGAGCCCGGTTGTCGGTTCAGAACAGGGCGGGATCCGTCCGGTACTTATCGTTCAGAATGACGTCGGGAACAAATACAGCCCGACGGTTATTGCCGCCGCAATAACAAGCCAGAAAGACAAAACGAAACTTCCGACCCACATAGCCGTTTCTTCGCAAAGCTGCGGCCTTGCAAAGGATTCCATCGTTCTGCTCGAACAGATACGCACCATCGACAAACAGCGCCTTAAAGAGCACATGGGGCGCCTTGACGAGGGTTCCATGAACCGGATAGACGAGGCCCTTTCCAT
>CAZOOL010000038.1:5558-12164 GCA_964581405.1 uncultured Oscillospiraceae bacterium
ATTTCATTTTTAACGCTTTCGGGCGCGACTACTTTAAGGTCCTCCGCCGAAAACTGCATCAGCCATCGGATAAGACCTTCGCCTTCTGCCGCTTTCACTTCTGTGCGGAACTTTCCTTCTCCGACCGGAATTGTGATTATATCCTCTCCAAATTCCCTCCGGACGTTTTTGGCAATTTTTTCGCTGCATTCAATGGTCAGCTTTATGCTTTCGCCTCCGTACATATTTACGCTTTTGCGAAGATAATCGCCGATGGAAAAGCTTCCCCGCAGTTCTTCAATTTCATCACGTTTTCTGATGGGAATCTTAGTCGTTTCAACGTTTGTCATCATTTCGACGTGGAAATGGATAAGGTGGTCATGGCTTTTGCTGTTTCCGATAAGATAATAGCTGTCGCCCGCCCAGCAAAGATAATAAGGAGATATCTCATAGACGTGACCGTCACGCTTAAGCTGCATCTTACCGTCCGGCGCAAACTCAAAATACTGGAAGGTTATGCGTTTTCCGCTTTTGATTGCGGTTATGACTTTATCAATGTTATAACGCACTTTTTTGTTTTTTGATTTTATCTTTTCGTCAACAAAGGTATGTTCGCGGATAATTTCCTCTCCTGTGGGGCTTGCGATTTCACATAGCTTTCCGATTATGGCGTTGGAATCATCATATGTGATAAATTTCGCGCCGGAAACCGCATCTGCTATTATTTTAAGCTCATAATCCTCAAAAAGCTGGTCGGTCATATAATATCCGCGTTTGAATTCATCACAAAGGATTACGGAATATCCCGCCTCACGAAGGGCATTTATATCCCTTGCAACGGATTTGCGTTCGGCAGTTATACCTTTTTCGCCAAGATATGCGATAAGCTCATTGGTATTGACCGGGTGCTGCTCATCCGTTTTTCTGAGCCTTTCAAGTATATAGAGAAGTTTTCCTTTAGTTTTTCCTTCCATAAAAAAGCACCGCCTTTCTTCATCAACTATTTTATCACATTCCCTTTGACAAAACTGCACCAACAGATCATTTTTTCTTCCAGTTCTGCACTTTTTCAATTATCCAGCCGGAAAGAAGAACCGTTATTATGGAATAAAAAATCTGCATGAACGGAATATATGAAAGCGAAAGCAAAAGCACCGTCATATCCGTTGCCAGATATGCGGTGGATATTTTGCATTTAAGTTTTTTGGATATCGCCAGCGCAAGGGCGTCATCACCTGCACAGGCTCCGCCCTGACGAACAACTATTCCCGCGCCGATGCCCACAAAAACCGCGCCTGTTACAGCCGCGGCCAGCGGAAAACAGTCCAAATCCGGTAAAAGCGGCGGAAACTGTTCGAGTATCGCATAAAAAGCGGAATAACCGAGTGTTCCCACCATGGATTTCACTATAAAATCTTTTCCGAGGAAAATTAATCCAAGCAGATAACAGGTCCCGTCAAGAAAAGGCGCCGTTACCGCAGGCGAAAGACCGAACCAGTGGTTAAGCAGAAGCTCTATCCCCCAAATCCCGCCTTCGGTGATTATAGTCCGCGAATGGATGTTATACATTCCGAACGCCAAAATAAAAGCTCCTGTGAGGATATAGACAAGGTAAAAATATTTTTCGGCAAATTTCTTCAAAATATATCCTGCCTTTTCAGTTGAATCCGCGGAAGCCCTTACCGATTATTTCACTGCTGTTGGTGATCATCATAAACGCGGTGGGTTCAACGTCTTTTATGAATCTGCGAAGCTTTACAGCCTGGCTCCTTTTAAGAACAACAAGAACGATGTTCCTTTCCGTATGGGAATAAGCTCCTTCCGCCTTATAAATAGTGGCACTGCGGTGAAGCGTATTATGGATAAAGTCACATATAGGCTTCGGGTTAGTCGTTATAATAGTGAAATATTTACAGAGGTTGAAGTTTTCGATGGCGCCGTCCATTATAAGAGATTTCGCAAAAAGACCCGTCAGGGAGAAAAGACCGGTAGAAACATCAAAAACAAAGAAGGCGCTTATTGCGATGAAAAGGTCAACCGCAAAAATCGCGGAACCGATTTCCAGCGTGGTATATTTTTTAAGTATCATCGCAACGATATCCGTGCCGCCGCTGGAAGCATCCATATTAAAAAGAATTGCCGAAGCAACCGCCGTAATTCCAACTGCAAAAAGAAGCTCTATCACCGGTTCATTTGTAAGGGGCTGCTCTATCGGCTTTATTTTATCTAAAACAGAGATGCTGACCGTCGAAAAAACGGTTACATAAAAGGTTTTTCCCGCAAAATTTCTTCCTATGACAATAACGCCGATTATAAGAAGAATAATATTGATAACAAGGTTTATGGTGCTTGCGGGAACTTCGATAATCTTGCTCAGAACGACGGACATACCCGTTACGCCGCCGAAGGAAAAGTTATTAGGATATTTGAAAAGCCATGTGCTTATGGCAAGAAGAATAGAAGCCGCGGTAAGCTTTCCGTAATCATATATGTTTTTAATCCAAGGTTTCGTCATATCCATATCAAAATCTCCTTTACAGTCAGATGACCTGGAAAATATAGAATTTAAGATAATCCGTTTCAGGAACGTTCCAGAGTATCGGGTGATCCGGCGACTGCTGTCTTGCCTCAATTTGGCGAAGCTCGACGCAGGCATCCTTTGCCGCTGAATGGAGCATTTTCACAAAAAGCTCGTCCGGCATAAAATGAGAACAGGAACAGGTCGCAAGATATCCTCCTCTCGGAAGAAGCTTCATAGCTCTGAAGTTGATATCCTTGTAACCTTTAAATGCGTTGTCAACAGTCTTTCTGGACTTTGTGAATGCGGGAGGATCGAGAATTATGAAATCATATTTTTCCTTTTTGTTGTCAAGCTCGGTGAGAAGGTCAAAAACGTCCGCAACCTTAAAAGTCATTCTGTCGGAAAGACCGTTCTGTTCGGCGTTTTTCCTCGCCATTTCGATGGCGGATTCAGAGATATCTACGGCGCAGACATGGTGTGCTCCGCCCTTCGCCGCATTGAGAGCAAAAGAACCCGTATGCGTAAAGCAGTCCAAAACACGTTTATCCTTTGCGATTTTTGAAACTGCAAGGCGGTTATACTTCTGGTCGAGGAAAAATCCGGTTTTCTGGCCGTTTTCAAAATCTACGCTGTATTTTATTCCGTTTTCGATAATCTCCGTTTCGGTGGAACCCGGAACCGGAATGCCGTCGAGCGGATACCAGCCCTTATTTTCTTCCATTCCTTCCAGTTTACGGATTGCGACGTCGTTGCGTTCATAAATCCCTCGGACGGGCTCCCCGTCCTCTGAAATGACTTCATAAAGAAGCGGGAAAATAACGTCCTTTTGTTTTTCAATTCCGACGGAAAGGCACTGTGTAACAAGGATATCGCCGAATTTATCGACAGTAAGTCCGGGGAACTGGTCCGCTTCGCCAAATATAACGCGGCAGCAGCCGATATCATCGCCCATTACGGTTTTGCGGTAATCCCATGCGTATTTTATTCTTCTTTTCCAAAAATCACGGTCAAACCTGTCGTTTGCGTTTTTCGAAAGAAGGCGGATTCTTATTTTGCTTTCGGTACTGATAAATCCGGTTCCGATATATTTTCCCTTTTCGCTGATTGCATCAATCAGCGAACCGTTTTCATATTCCCCTTCGATGCTCAGAACTTCCGCATCATATATCCAGGGGTGGCCGCCGCCCACCCAGTTTTCGCCTTTTTTTGTAATTATAGCTTTCGGAAAGTTTCTTTCTGTTTTCATAAAATCCTCTCAATATAAAAGGTCTTCCGGAAGGAATTCCCTGATTTCAAAATCTTCCTTTTCGCCGCAATATGCCGCCGTAAGCGGAACTCCGCCGATATTGCCGCAGAAAAAGCGCATTTTCACACCGTTTATCTCATGTTCCGCATCAAGTGGGAGAACTGAAAAGCTTTTCGGTGAAAAAGCAAATCCCGTTCCGAGCAATTTGAGCACCGCTTCCTTTGCGGTCCAGATGCGAAGAAAATTCTCCGTGCTCAAATTCGCGTAGTCCTGTTCATCTTCTGTGAAGCAACGTTTCATCACCGCCGGATCAGCGCCTTCATGCATTTCTATATCCACACCGATTCCTTTTTCCGAAACCGCGAGGACGGCATATTTTCTGCTGTGCGAAACGCTGAAGCAAGGTCCGTGCTCAAGAAAAGGCTTTCCGTGCTCATTATATAAAAGCATGCCGTCCTCCGTTATCCCGAGGACCTTTCTGAGCATAAGCCCCGCCGAAGCGGAAAGCAGCGCATCGTTTTTATTGATAAGTCTTTCAGCTTTTTGCCTTCTCTCTTCCGGCAAAAAGAAAAGGCAATCCTCATAAAGATGCTCGAATTCAGTCATATCGCAAAAATATATCCGCACCAAAACCGAACACCTCCGCTTATTTACAACATCATATAATCTTGTTATAATATATTAGCGAATTTATTTTATCACATCCTGTTGGATTTTCAAGTATTATTTGAAAGGATGACATAATTACGGATAAAATCACCAAAATCGTCCTGTGTTCACTAAGCTCAAAATATGTACATTCCCCATTGGCGCCCTGGTGTCTTGCGGCCGGTTTGCGTTCCTTCTGCAAATCGGAATTTGAATATAAAGTCGTTGAGGGAACGGTGAACGAACCCATCGGGTCCGCCGCAAAGCGCATTTCCGACGAAAAGCCGGATATAATCGGTCTTTCCTGCTATATCTGGAACATAAAATCGGTGCGCGTTCTCGGTGCTCTGCTTCGGGAAGCTTTGCCCGATGCAACTATAATTTTGGGCGGACCGGAGGTCACCTATAATCCTGCCGATATCCTCGGAAGCTTCGGCTGGTGCGATTACGTCCTCTGCGGTGAGGGCGAATATCCTTTCGCCGCGCTTTGCGATAATATCATTTCCAAAAGTTCAAAAAGCGTTCCCGGCCTTTGCTTGCGCCGGGACGAAAAAATCATTGTTTCCGAGCCCTATACGGGAGCGGCGGAACCTCCCACCCCCTACTGTGACGAATATTTCAAGGCTCTCAACGGCAGGATCTCTTATCTCGAAACAAGCCGCGGCTGTCCATATTCCTGCGCTTTCTGTCTTTCGGGAATCAGCACCCTGCGCTTCTTTGGTACCGAACGCGCCAAAAGAGATATGCTCCGCCTTGCCCAAAGCGGAACACAGACGGTAAAGCTTATCGACCGCACCTTCAACGCGAACCGCAGCCGCGCAAAGGAACTTTGGCGGTTTATCATTGATGAGCACGGCAAGGGTATCCCCGAAAACGTCTGCTTCCATTTTGAAATTGCCGGGGATATCCTTGACGATGAATCCATCGAAATCCTCAATTCCGCGCCGAAGGGTTCCATGCAGCTTGAAATCGGGCTTCAGAGCTTCAACGAAAAAACGCTGGATTATATCAACCGCAGAACGAATACCGAAAAGCTCAAGGAAAATATAAAAAGGCTTATCGCTCCGGGAAATATACATATCCACATCGACCTTATCGCGGGGCTCCCCTTTGAAGATTTGGCGAGTTTCGAGAAAAGCTTTGATACCGCCTATTCCCTGCGTCCGAATATGCTTCAGCTCGGATTTCTGAAGCTGCTCCACGGCGCCGAAATGCGTGAAAATTCCGCAAAATACCCCTGCAATTTTTCTCCGGAACCGCCCTATGAAGTTATTTCCACAAAATGGACCGACGAAGAGGAGCTTGCTCTTCTCCACAGGGTCGAGGACGCTCTCGAACGTCTTTATAACAGCGGACGCTTTACGAAAACGCTGGAATATGTTTTAAGCGCGAGCGGGCTTTCGCCCTTCGAATTTTTCAGGGATTTCGGAATTTATGCCGCAAAGCATTGCGAAGAACGGATTTCTCTCGATGATTACACTGCCGCTGCCTATGAATTCATATCCGAGCTTGAAGGCATCGAGCCTTCCGTGCTCAAAGACAGAATGATTTGCGACAGACTGTGCTCAAACGCTTCCGGAAAGCTGCCGGAAGTGCTCAAGGTCAAAAATCCCGATATCAAAAAAATCCGCCTCGCAATGGAAGCGGAATATGAAAACCGCAGGAAACCCGGTATCAAGCGCGGCTTTGCGCTTCTCGAAAGCGAAAAGGCCGCCGTTTTCGCGGATTACGAGGATAAGGACCCCGTCAGCGGAAGATACGCGCTCAAAAAAGTTTATTACTGAAAGGAATTGACATGGAACTCAAAGACGCTTTGCTGAAAAGAAGAAGCATACGAAAATTCACCGCCGAACCGGTTCCGGAGGATATGATTCTCGAACTTCTCCATGCCGCCATGAGCGGCCCCAGTGCCTGTAACAGAACGCCATGGGAATTTTACGTCATTACCCGCGAAGAAACCCTTTCGGCCCTTAAAAAAGCCGCAAGGTACTCCAAAATGGATGCAAAGCTTGCCATAGTCGTCTGCGGCAATCTTTCGGCGGCTTTGCCTTCAAAACTCGCGCCTTTCTGGATTCAGGACTGCAGCGCCGCAACTGAAAACATTCTTCTTCGGGCAGCAGATCTTGGACTCGGTGCCGTATGGTGCGGCATTCACCCCATGCAGCGAGCGGAACAAAACGTTTCCGAAATCCTCGGACTTCCAAAAGAACAG
>CAZOOL010000039.1:0-12148 GCA_964581405.1 uncultured Oscillospiraceae bacterium
GAGTTCCATTCCCTGCATTACATCGCCAAACCAATTCAGCCGAGCCGCCCGATTGCATCGTTTTTACACCGCAGGGGCGGATATTATCCGCCCGCCATATTCAATCGTACGACAACAGCAGGCGGAACGGGGTTATCCCTCTTTCGTCATTTGCTCCGCAAATGCCACCTTCCCCTTTGGGAAGGCGGAACGGAACGGTCAAGACCGTTCCCTACATCTGCAAAATTGCCGTTTTTCACCGTAGGGCCGGATATTATCCGCCCGCCACATTCAATCAGCCGATAACAACAGCCGAGCCGCTCAATCATATTGAAAACCGTTGCCGACCCCGAGCGGCAACGGTCGGGATTCGGAATCTCCGTTCGTCCGGTGGAGCGCTTTGTCCCCTTTGAAGGGGACAGTTGTTGCGGGAGCAACAACAGGGGTAGAAAGGCGTTTCTCTGGCGGGTACCACCGTCTCTTTGCGCCGTCAAAGAGATGGGGGTACATTAAAAACTAAACCGGAACGGTCAAGACCGTTCCCTACATTTTATCCTGATCCGTTATCAATTTGCGATATCATCTTTCCCAAGGGAAGGCTTTACGGATTTAGGGGTATAAAATCCGATGCCCGCGAAACCTTAATACAAAAAAACAGAGGCACTTCCTTACGAAGCACCTCTGTTGCGGACACTCTTTTAATAGTACAACTATATTATTTTGCGTAATCGACCGCTCTGCTCTCGCGAACAAGGTGAACCTTGATCTGACCGGGATATTCGAGCTCGCCTTCGATTTTCTCTGCGATGTCGTGTGCAAGAAGCACCATTTTTTCATCGTCAACGAGTTCGGGCTTGACGACAATGCGAACTTCACGTCCCGCCTGAATCGCGAAACAGTTATCAACGCCTTCGAAGGAATTCGCGATTTCTTCGAGCTTCTCAAGACGTTTGATATAGTTCTCAAGGTTTTCTCTTCTTGCGCCGGGACGAGCCGCGGAAATTGCGTCTGCCGCCTGAACGAGCCATGCAATGGTAGTTCTGGGCTCAACGTCGCCGTGGTGAGCTTCGATGGCGTGGATAACAGCCTCCGGCTCCTTGTATTTTTTCGCAACGTCAACGCCGATAGTAACGTGGCTGCCTTCGATCTCATGGGTGAGGGCTTTGCCGATATCGTGGAGAAGACCGGCTCTTCTTGCCATGTTGGGGTCAACTCCGCCCATTTCGTTTGCAAGGAATCCCGCGATCTGGGAAACCTCGATAGAATGCATGAGCACGTTCTGACCATAGCTGGTGCGGTATCTCATGCGGCCGAGGAGCTTCACAAGCTCCGGAGCAACTCCGCGGACGCCGCATTCGAGAACAGCGTGTTCGCCGTCCTGTTTGATTTTAGCGTCAACTTCCTTGCGCGCTTTTTCAACGGTTTCTTCAATTCTCGCCGGGTGGATGCGTCCGTCCTGAATAAGTTTTTCGAGGGAAAGACGGGCAATTTCGCGGCGAACCGGGTCAAAGCTGGAAAGGGTGATGGCCTCGGGAGTATCGTCAATGATGAGGTCAACGCCGGTAAGGGTTTCGAGGGCGCGGATATTGCGTCCTTCGCGGCCGATGATACGGCCTTTCATTTCATCGCTGGGCAGCGGAACGACGGAAACGGTCGCTTCCGCAACGTAATCCGGAGCGCAGCGGGAAACGGCCGTGCCGATGATCTCTCTCGCTCTTTCTTCGGATTCATCTTTAAGCTGCTGCTCAAACTGCATGATGCGAAGCGCTTTTTCGTGTTCAAGCTTTGCTTCAACGTCAGCGAGAAGCTGGATTTTTGCCTGCTCCTCGGTGTATCCTGAAATACGCTCGAGCATTTCGAACTGGCTTTTTTTGATTTGCTCCGCTTCGGCAAGTCTTGCTTCTGCGGCCTGGATTTTTTCCTGCACGATCTCCTCTTTTTTGTCGAGGTTATCTGCTTTCTTTTCAAGGGATTCTTCTTTTTGCTGGAGACGGTGCTCGCTGCGCTGAACTTCGGCGCGGCGGTCTTTGATCTCTTTATCCGCTTCGCTGCGGAGGCGGTGGATCTCATCCTTTGCTTCAATAAGAGCTTCTTTTTTACGGCTTTCAGCTGTTTTGATAGATTCGTTTACAATGCGTCTTGCTTCTTCTTCGGCGGAGCCAAGCTCGGCTTCCGCAACTCTGCGTCTATATGCAACACCCACAGGGAAAGCGATTACCAAACCGATTACCAAAGTAATGATGCTGGCGATAACACAAACAAGGATATCGCCGGAAGTCATATCAGCAAGGATATTCATGCTTTTGATAAAGGTCAGAATTTCCATTGGTGAACCAAGTATTCCTTTCTATATATATTAAATGCCAGAGGTCTGCTTTTAAAACAAACACAGACTTACACATGTTAATATAATAATAAACCTATTTAAAGAGGCTGTCAAGAAATATTACACCAAAACGGATAAAAAACGCCCTGTTTTAAAATAAAAAATGCAAAATTTGCCATTTTATATAAATTTGCATATTTATAAGTATAATACTTTTAAGTAATTTTATAGTTTTTTGTACCGTTTCCGTTGACAAAAGCTCCCTTCGGTGTTAATATTGAATTGATATTTAAATGCGTTGATGGGGAAACCGAAGCGTTTTTTCTTCCCAGAGAAGGCGGCATGATTCTGAAAGCCCGCCCGTTGAAATTCGTGGAATACCATCCCCGGAGCGTGTGCAAGCTTTATTTTGCGAACACACCGTACCCGCCGCGTTAAGGCGGAACTTTGAGTGCGGCGGGCATTTTGCCTTTGCCGTAAACAAGGGTGGAACCGTGGAGCCTTATGCTTCGCCCCTTAACTTCGGGGCGAAGCATTTTTTATTTGCCCCGCAAAAAACAGGAGGTAAATTATGGTTAAAGTATCACTTCGTGGCGACGTTCATGAATACGAAAACGGCGTCACCCCCTATCAGATTGCCCAGAGCATCAGCGCCGGACTCGCAAGAGTTGCCTGCGCAGCAAAAATTGACGGCGAAGGCTGTGATCTTCGCACCCCCATCGAAAAGGATTGCGAAGTTGAAATTCTTACTTTTGACGACCCTTTCGGCAAAAAAGCTTTTTGGCACACCACTTCCCACGTTATGGCGCAGGCCGTTCTTCATCTTTTCCCCGGCGCAAAATTTTCCATCGGTCCTGCCATAGACAACGGATTTTATTATGACTTCGACGTAGAAAAGCCCTTCACCGTTGACGACCTCAAAAAAATCGAGGACGAAATGGCAAAAATCATCAAAACCGGTCTTGAACTCAACAGGTTCACCATGACCGTTGATGAGGCAAAGGAAGTAATGAAGGATCAGCCCTACAAGCTCGAACTCATTGACGAGCACGCAGGCAAAGGCGAAGCCCTCAGCTTCTATAAACAGGGTGATTTCACCGAGCTTTGTGCCGGTCCTCACCTTATGAATATCGCTCCCATCAAGGCTTTCAAGCTCACCTCCACCACCGGTGCTTACTGGCGCGGAAGCGAAAAGAACAAAATGCTCTCCCGTATCTACGGCATTTCCTTCCCGAAAAAAGCCGAACTCGAGGCTTATCTTGAAGCCGTCGAGGACGCGAAACGCCGCGACCATAATATTCTCGGCCGCCAGCTCAAATATTTCTGCAACAGCGACTACGTTGGTCAGGGACTTCCGCTCCTCATGCCCAAAGGCGCAAAACTCTTCCAGATTCTTAACCGCTACGTTCAGGATAAGGAAGAATATGAATACGGCTACGTCATGACCAGAACTCCTCTTATGGCCAAATCCGACCTTTACAAGGTTTCCGGACACTGGGATCACTATAAGGACGGAATGTTCGTTCTCGGCGACGAAGAGAAAGACAAGGAAGTTTTTGCTCTTCGCCCCATGACCTGCCCCTTCCAGTATCAGGTTTATCTCAACGACAAACATTCCTACCGTGAGCTTCCCTTCCGTTACGGTGAAACCTCCACCCTCTTCCGCAATGAGGCTTCCGGCGAGATGCACGGACTTATCCGCGTCCGCCAGTTCACCATTTCCGAGGGTCACCTCATTATCCGTCCCGACCAGCTCGAGGAAGAATTCAAAAACTGTCTTAAACTCGTCAAAGAGGTCATGACCGACATCGGTCTTTACGAGGATCTTACCTTCCGCTTCTCCAAATGGGATCCGGAAAACAAGGATAAATATGAAGGCACCCCCGAAATGTGGGAAGAAGCCGAAGGCGCAATGAGAAAGATCCTTGACAACATCGGCCTCGAATACACCGAAGCAGCCGGCGAAGCAGCATTCTACGGTCCGAAGCTCGATATCCAGGGCAAAAATGTTTACGGCAAAGAGGATACCCTCGTAACCATTCAGATTGATATGATGCTTGCACAGCGTTTCGGCATGACCTATATCGACCAGAATAACCAGGCTGTTTATCCCTATATCATCCACAGAACTTCCCTTGGCTGCTATGAGAGAACCATCGCCCTCCTTATCGAAAAATACGGCGGCGCTCTTCCCACCTGGCTTTCTCCCGAACAGGTCCGCATCCTCCCCATCACCGAGGATCAGAACGAGTATGCAGAGGAAATCAAGAAAAAACTTCTCAGATGCGGCTTCCGTCCCGAAGTCGATTCCCGTTACGAGAAAATCGGCTTCAAGATCCGCGAAGCACAGCTTGAAAAAGTTCCCTATATGCTCGTAGTCGGCGCAAAGGAGATGGAAGAAGGCAAAGTTGCCGTCCGTTCCAGAAAAGAAGGCGACCTCGGTGCTGTTGCTCTTGATGAATTCATCGCAAAACTCCACGATGAAGTTGACAACAAAGTCTGCAAATAATCCTTATCTTCACATCGACCGTGGGGAACGGTCTTGACCGTTCCGCCGCAATACAAAAAGGACGGATTTTATCCGTCCTTTTCTGTTTCAAAACCTCTTCTGCCAAATTTCTCCATGGTTTTTTGTGCATTTTCCCACTTGACAACTGTTTGCCCTTTCGCTTCGTTTCCAAAAATACTGTTAAAACCCACAAACAAAACTTCGTTTTTTACAGCAAAACATTCAAATTTCACCAATTGAAAACGTTTCCACCGTTTTTACCTTTAAATTATAGTGATTGACTAACAACGGCTTTTCATGTAAAATATAATGGTTGTAAAATGAACCCTATCAAGGAGGAAATCCCCAATGCAAGGTGCCGAATTTTGGAAATCCAAAATTACCGAATCCATCATGACCGCCTACGGCGAAAAGCCGGAAGATGCGGATTATTCTCATCTTTATGATGCCGCCGCGGAAACCCTCCGCGGAATCCTTGCGGAAAAGTATGCAACTTCCGCCGCAAGACATTCTTCACAGGGCGAAAAGCGCGTTTATTATATGTCCATGGAATTTCTTATGGGCCGCAGCCTTCGCAACAACCTTCATAACCTCGGCTATACCGCAGATTTTGAGGAAGCAGTAAAATCCTTCGGCGCGGATCCCGAGCTCGTCTATGCCAAAGAACCGGATGCCGGTCTCGGCAACGGCGGTCTCGGCCGTCTTGCTTCCTGTTTCCTCGATGGTCTTGCGACCATCGGAAAACCCGCCATGGGCTATTCCATCTGCTATGAATACGGAATCTTCCGCCAAAAGCTCACCGAAGGCTGGCAGACCGAAAAACCCGATGACTGGCTCCCCGGCGGAAAAGCCTGGCTTGCAGAAAAACGCGAACACGCTGTCGAAGTCCGTTTCGGCGGCGAAATCGAAGAATCCTGGTATGACGGTTATCACCAGATACTTCATAAAAATTATGACAGCGTTCTCGCTGTTCCCTATGATATGTATGTTCCCGGTTTTGAAGGAAACGACGTTTCCCGCCTTCGCCTTTGGCAGGCTGAATCTTCCGGAATCGACATGGAGCTTTTCAACCGCGGACTTTATGCCGAAGCAATGCGAAAAAGCTCCGAAGCAAAGGCAATAAGTTCCATTCTCTACCCAAACGATAATCACCCGGACGGAAAGACCCTTCGACTCAAACAGCAGTATTTCCTTGTTTGTTCCTCAATTGCCGATATCGTCCGCCGCCATCTTGCCGCATACGGAACCCTTGAAAACCTTGCGGAAAAAGCGGCTATCCATATCAACGATACCCACCCCACCATGGCAATCCCGGAGCTTATGCGTATTCTTCTTGACGAATGCGGCTACTCCTGGGAAAAATCCGCGGATATCTGCTTCAATCTTTTCAGCTATACCAACCATACCGTCCTTCCCGAAGCTCTGGAGCGTTGGGAAGTGGGAATGTTCCGCTGCCTGCTTCCGCGCGTTTTCGGTATCATCTGTGAATTCGACCGCCGCCTTCGCGTAATCCTTCGTGAAAAAGGCTTCTGCGATTCCGAAATCAGCCGCATGGCAATTGTTGAAAACGGCGAAATCCGCATGGCCAACCTTTGCGTTTTTGCGACCCACAGCACCAACGGCGTTTCCGAACATCACCTTACTGTTATGGAAAACAGCGTTTTTGCCGATCTTTACCGTGCCTTCCCGGAGCGCTTCACCAGCATTACCAACGGCATTGCCGCGAGAAGATGGCTCTGCGCCGCAAACCCGGAACTCACCGGTTTTGTCAAAAAATATGCCGCCGAGGATTTTGAAAAGAACTACGAAAAAATGTATCTTCTTGAAAAATGCACCGGCGACAGCGCCGCTCTTGAAGAACTCGGCAAGGTAAAGCTCCGCAGAAAAGAGCTTTTCGCTGCGGAAAATCTTGACGTCGTGGGCAATCACCTCGACCCGTCTTCCCTTTTCGACGTTCAGGCAAAGCGCCTTCACGAATACAAACGCCAGCACCTCAACGCCCTTCGCATAATCTCCCTGCTCAACGAGATCGAAGCGAACCCCAACGCGGATATCGACCCGAAGACCTTTATTTTCGGCGCAAAGGCCGCTCCCGGCTATTACGTCGCAAAGCGCATAATCCGCCTTATCTGGTGCATCGGAAAAGAACTTTCCGAAAGTGCGCTCAAGGACAGACTCAAGCTCTGCTTCCTCGAAAACTACAGCGTCACCACTTCCGAACTTCTTATGCCCGCGGCGGATATTTCCGAACAGATCTCCCTTGCGGGAACGGAAGCTTCCGGCACCGGCAACATGAAGCTTATGCTTTCCGGCGCGGTCACTCTCGGCACTCTTGACGGCGCAAACGTTGAAATCCTCCGCGAAGTCGGCGAGGAAAACTTCCTTCGTTTCGGAATGAACTCCGACGAAGTCGATGCGCTCCGCGCCGACGGCTATAACCCGATGGATTACATCGAAAAGAACGACGAGCTCAAATCCGCCCTTGAGCGTATGCGCCACGGAATTGCCGGCGAAGATTTCTCCGACCTTGCGGATCTCATCGAGGGCAAGGATTTCTATATGGCCGCCGCCGATTATCAGAGCTATATGGATATCCAGCAAAAAGCCCAGGAACTCTTCCGCGACAAAGAAACCTGGAACCGCATGGCCCTTATGAATATCGCCAAATCCCCCGTTTTCTTTGTTGACCGCACCGTTCAGGAATATTGCGACAGAATCTGGAATATGTGATTAAAATTAAAGCCGCCCACCGGGCGGCTTTGTTTTTGGTGTTAAATCAGTGTCGAGCCATTTAAAACATCATTGGGACGGAAAACAATAATTCAAACGAGCTGCTGTTCATTTATCATAAGCTTGAAATCAAGACCAAGTTTTTCCGCGGCTGTTTTGCAAAGAACCATGCGGTCCATAAAAATCCTGAAATAATCCATCACGGAACCGTAACGGGTATCGACCGAAAGCTTGAGCTTGATAAGCGTTCTGCTTTCGTTGATTTTAAGCTCCGCTTTCTTCACGGAATAGTTTACCTTATCGTGGGCATCAAAAGTATCTTCGTTTTCGTTCAGCACCCTGCTTCTTCGTACGTCGGATTTATCAGCAATGATAAGTGCCGCCGCCATGGGGCTTATGGGCTTTCCGGTGCCCTCGTCATGGTTGCCGATGGCCATAACGATATCGGAAATTTCTGCGGGGTCCATACCCATTTTATCAAGAAGACGGAAAGCAATGATTGCGCCGCTTTGGGAATGGTCGCTGCGGTTGACGACATTTCCGATATCGTGGAGATATCCGGCAATTTTAACAAGCTCCACTTCCCTTTCGGAATAACCGAGGGTTTCCATTATGTAGGCGGCTTTTTCCGCAACGAGGGTGACATGGGCAAAGCTGTGCTCGCTGAAGCCGAGGGCCCTGAGCGCTTCGCCTGCTTTTTCAATATAAACCTTGATTTCGGGATCGTTTTTTATCATTTCATAGGTTACCAAATGTAACACCTTCTTTCTGTTTTAACGTAAAGCACTGATTATAATTATATGTTTTTCATGTTAATTTTTATGTCGGTTTTTTATAAAAAATTTGTAAATATTTTGAATCTCCGGATGCAAAAAAAGACGGCAAAAGCCGCCTTTTTTTATTCAAGCATTTCTGATGCTTTTTCAAGAATGACCTTCGCAAGTTCCTCCTTGCTCATAAGCCCGGTTTCGTGCTCGCCTGTCCTTGTGATGAGCACCGCGGCATTGGTATCCACCCCGAAACCGGTGTTTTCGGAAGCAATGGAGTTGGCGACAATCATATCCGCGTTTTTCACAAGCAGCTTTTTGCGGCTGTTTTCAAGCAGGTTTTCGGTTTCCATAGAGAATCCGACCACCACCTGACCGGAGGGTTTCGTCCTTCCGATGCTCGCAAGAATATCCTTCGTGCGTTTGAGCACGAGAGTATTATCGCCTTCGGATTTTTTTATCTTCTGCTCGGCATATTCCGCGGGAGTATAGTCCGCAACGGCCGCCGCCATAACTATGATATCCGCGCAGGCGGCTCTTTCGGTGACGGCATTATACATATCTTCGGCAGATTCCGCGAATACCGTGCTCACCCCATGGGGCGGACGTATTTGAGTTTTCCCGCTGATCAAAGTCACCTCTGCACCCATGGTTTTTGCCGCTTTTGCAAGTGCATATCCCATTTTTCCGCTGGAATGATTGGTTATATAGCGAACCGGATCGAGGCTTTCCCTCGTTGCGCCGGCAGTTATGAGCACGCGTTTTCCTGCAAGGTGCTCATTTGCAAAAAGTGCTTCCTCCGCGGCGGAAATAAGTTCCGCAATATCCGCGAGCCTTCCGCTCCCCACTGCTCCGCAGGCAAGTCTTCCGCTTTCGGATTCGATAACTTCCCATCCGTCGGCTTTAAGCTGTGCAATATTGCGCTGCGTTGCGGCATTTTCGAGCATACCCGTAAACATCGCCGGCGCAATAATCTTTTTGCAGGAAGACGCAAGAACGGTCGAGGTGAGCATATCGTCCGCAATTCCGCTTGCTATTTTCGCAATCACGTTTGCGGTTGCCGGGGCAATGAGCACCGCGTCGGCGGTTCTTCCGAGGTTGACGTGGGCGACCGGATCGCCGCCCTTGCCGTCAAACAGCGACGTATAGACGCGGTTCTTCGTAAGCGCCTCAAAAGTCAGCGGACCGACAAATTCGGCGGCATGTTCCGTCATGACGACGTTCACGTTTACGCCTTTTTTGGTGAAATATGAAGCGATTTCGCAGACTTTATAAGCCGCTATCCCGCCGGAAACACCCAGAAGAAGATTCTTCTTTTCGGGCATATCAGTCTTCCTCCACGTTCACCCTGTCAACGCGGTATTTATCGTCGATAAACTCGGCAATGGCGAGTTTAAGCGGTTTTTCGGAAATGATTTCGTGATTTTCCTCTGCCTCTTCGCTGATTTTGCGTGCGCGCTTTGCGATGGCGACTACGTTTGCATAGGGGCTGTTGAGCTGGTTAAGATTGTAAGTGTCGTTAGGATTAAGCAAGGGTTTCTGCCTCCTCTAATATTTTTTTAAGAATATCCTGCATGGCGTTTTTGCTGCATCTTTCGCCTTCAAGAATGTCTATGATTTTCATGGCGGCGGTTTCCACCATGTCATTCACGATAAAATAGTCATAAAGCTCCGGAGCCTCCCTAAGCTCGCGGTATGCTGTATGAAAACGTTTGCTGAGGGATTCCTCGTCCTCGGTATTTCTTCCGATGAGGCGGTGTTTGAGTTCCTCTATGCTCGGCGGGAGAATATATATGAGCACCGCTTCGGGCATGAGCTTTTTCACGTTTCCCGCGCCCTGTATTTCGATATCAAGAACGACGTCTTTTCCCTGGGCAAGCTTCTTTTCGACGGCGCTTCGCGGCGTTCCGTAATAATTGCCGCTGAACTGGGCATGTTCGAGCATTTCACCGGTTTCGATATCCTGCTCAAACTGTTCCCTCGTTTTAAAGCTGTAATGCACCCCGTCGATTTCCCCGGGCCGCGGTTGGCGCGTCGTTGCCGAAACGGAAAAATAAAGGTTATCATCAAGCTCGAAAAGCCTGTTGATAATGGTGCCTTTTCCGACCCCGGAAGGGCCGGATATTACAAGCAAAACTCCTCTTTTATTCATCTTCACCCTCCAAAGTCATTCTCGCGCCGACGGTTTCCGGCAAAATGCCCGAAAGGATAACGTGACCGGAATCCATCACAAGGACTGTTTTTGTTTTTCTGCCGAAGGATGCGTCGATAAGCGTACCTTTATCCCGGGCTTCCTGGATAATACGCTTGATGGGCGCCGAATCCGGCGAAACCATCGCTATGACCCTTTGGGCATTGATAAGGTTACCGAAACCAATGTTTACGAGCTTCATGCAAAAGCCTCCGTTTTATTCGATATTCTGAATCTGTTCGCGGATTTTTTCAATTTCGGATTTGACATCGACGACCACCTGGGCAATTTCAACATCGGAGCATTTGCTTCCGGTTGTGTTGATTTCGCGGTTGACTTCCTGAATAAGGAAATCGAGCTTTCTTCCGATGGGTTCATTGAGTTCAAGAATTTCACGAAGCTGGGCAATATGGCTGCGAAGGCGAACCGTTTCCTCATCAACGGCAACCTTATCGCTGTAAATTGCGGCTTCCTGAACGATTCTTGCCTCGTCGATCTGTTTGTTTTCAAGAACCTCGAGCATTTTGCTGTAAAGGCGCTCACGGTATTCCTTTACGGTTTCGGGACTGCGTTTTTCGATGAAGCCGACCTTTTCTTCGATGTATGCGGCGCGGTTCAGAACGTCCGCTTTCATTTTTTCGCCTTCGGTCCGGCGCATTTCAACGAAAGCCTCTGCCGCTTTTTTGGCGACGGCTTCCACGTCCGCCCAAAGAGCTTCTTCATCCGTCTGGGCCTTCACAACGGTGAAAACATCCGGGAATTTCGCAATAACGGAAAGAGAAAGGTCGTCTTTAAGGTCAAATTCGTCCTTTACGGAGCGGAGAGCTTCGACGTAGCTTCTGACAACCTCTTTGTTGATGGTGATTTCTTCGTTGGTGCCCTCGACGGTCTGGATCATCACGCCAACGTCAACTTTTCCGCGGCTTATAACACCGGAAAGAAGGCGTTTTAGTTTTTCTTCAAGAAAACCGCAGGAACGGGGTACCCTCGCGGAATATTCAAAATAACGGTGGTTGACGGATTTTATCTCAACGCGAATGTTTCTTCCGTTAAGGATCTCCTCCGCGGCGCCGTAACCGGTCATGCTTCTTACCATTTCTTTTTTCCTCCTCTGCCTTCCGTTCGGAAAGGCGGAACCGCCTTTTGCAAAGACGAATAAGAGCGGATAAACAAAGCGCCCGGAACGGCGTTTTGTTCGGCAACGCTCTTTTCGTTTTTTCAAAGGCTTATATTTTTCTAATATATAATATTATACTTTAAAAGCGCCCTTGTCAAGAAAAAGCCGGTAAATTTTGGTTTCCTCGGGTTTTGGGGCAGGTTTTCTCTTGACTTTATCGCACTAAAGGAATATATTAATATAATAGAGCAATTCGTTTATTTATTACTTTTTTTGAGGAGTGTTAAATATGTTGGCAACCGAAAAAACTATGGAAAAAATCGTCGCACTTTGCAAAGGCCGCGGCTTTGTTTACGCAGGTTCTGAAATTTACGGCGGTCTTTCCAACACCTGGGACTATGGCCCCCTCGGTGTTGAATTCAAAAATAACGTAAAACGCGCATGGTGGAAAGCCTTCGTGCAGGAAAGCCCCGATAACGTAGGTCTTGATGCAGCTCTCCTTATGAACCCCCAGGTGTGGGTCGCTTCC
>CAZOOL010000040.1:0-7363 GCA_964581405.1 uncultured Oscillospiraceae bacterium
ATCTGTTGTCAGTGACTACGGTGGTTCGAACCCACCCGCTCCCACCAACAAAAAATCCTGCTGAATTTCAGCAGGATTTTTTGTTATATTCGGATTTTGATTATAGAATCTTTTCTGCGCATTTTTTTCGCAAGCTCGAGAGGGAACTCACTTTCGATGGCAAGACCTCTGCGGCGCAGTTCTTCATAAATTTCCGTCCAGACCTTATGCGCTTTTTCAAAATTGCCGGTTTCCTCATAGCAAAAGCCCATGGAATATTTCGCGTCGAGGAAGGTGCTGTCGATTTCAAGAGCCCTGTTCCAATGGGAAAAAGCTTCGTCATATTTTTTAAGCGCGCGGCAGATATCGCCGGCGTAGATATGGAGGGAACTGTTTTCTGGGAATTTATCAACAGCTTTTGCGGAAAGGTCATAGGCTTCCCCGAATCTTTCGGCGAAGAAATATGCTCCGATAAGCAGATACCACCGCATGGGGTTTTCTTTGTCGTTTTCAAGGGCGGCAGTTTGCTCCGCAATGCTTTCGTTGCTCCTTCCGGTTTTAGCAAAAAGCGCGTTTTTCTGGCTCGCGGCACGGTAATATGTTTCTTCATCGGTTCCTTTCGCGGTTTTTACGGCAAGCTCAAGATAATGAACAGCCTTTTCAAAACAGCGCTTTGTCATATAATGATAGAGTACCCCGAAGGAACGGATATCATTGGGAGTATATTCTTCCGTTTTGAGAAGCTTTTCAAATTCAGCTTCCGCAAGAAGGAAATCCTCTGTTTTTCCGGTGGATTCATAAACCGCGAGAAGCCTTTGGGCGTAATTTTCATATGCCGAGGCATTCTCTTTATAAAGGTCATCGACGGTGATTCCGTAAACTCTTGCGATTTCCGGAAGGAGAAGAACGTCCGGTAGGGTATTTCCGCATTCCCATCTTGAAACGGACTGGGCGCTTACGCCGAGCTTTTCGGCAATCTGCTCCTGGGTGAATCCTTTTTCGGAACGGAGCCTTTTGAGGTTATCAGAAAATACGTTCTGGTTCATATTGTCATCTCCTGTTTCAGTAGTTTTTATTCAGGATCGCGTCAAAAGAGGAATCGGAAAGTGCGTTCCGGTATTCCCAGCGGTAAAAGCAGGCGGGGCTGATCCCGAAGGATTTGGCAATCTGTTCGCGGGTGTAACGGTTTTCCTTCCGGAAACGGTTAAGATCATCAATAAAATCTTTCTGATTCATTTTATCATCTCCTGTTTGATTTTTTCAGAAGCTTCTGATAAGATTATATATGAAAGAATCGGCTGTGTGAATATCTTATTTTGCGTTAGAACTCTTGAAAACCGAGAATTACATAAAAAGGATGCGAAAATATAATGAAAAAAACTGTTGCGCTTTTGATGGCTCTTATGCTTTTGTTTTCCGCCTGCGTCGGCGAACAGAATGAAAGCGAAGGAACCGTAAGCGGCGATTCTTCCTTGTCGAAAAGCGAATCCGGATACGAACAGGAAGTATCTTCGGAATGGGAAGAACAGGAAAAAACCGAAGAAACGGAAGAAAAAGAAGATATTTTTATTGAGCCGGTTTTTGACGCGGCAGCAATAATCGAAAATATGAGCATGGAAGAAAAGGTCGGGCAGCTTTTTCTTGCGAGGTGCCCTGACGTTGATGCGGTCAATGACGTGGCTGAATATCACCTCGGCGGATACATTCTTTTCGGAAAGGATTTCAAGGAAAGTACGCCGGAGGAGGTTGCTGAAAAGATAGCCGGATATCAGTCCGCAGCAGAAATACCTTTGCTCATCGCCGTTGATGAGGAAGGCGGTACCGTCACAAGGGTCAGCCGCTATACCCAGTTCAGAGCGGAAGGAAGCTTCGCTTCGCCGAGGTATTATTATAACAAAGGCGGAATGGAGCTTGTAATTGAAAAAGAAAGGGAAAAATGCATTCTTCTTGCGTCACTCGGTATAAACGTCAATATGGCTCCGGTCTGCGATATCACTACGGATAAGAATGCTTTTATGTATGACCGTTCCCTTGGCCAAAGCCCCGAGGAAACGGGAAACTTTGCCTCTGCGGTGAATTCCGTTATGGCGGAATACGGCATTGGCGGCGTGCTCAAGCATTTTCCCGGATACGGCAACAACACGGATACCCATACGGGGATAGCGATTGATAACAGAATCCTTGCGGAGCTTGAAGCGGCTGACCTCGTTCCGTTCAGAATGGCCATTGAATCCGGCTGCGGCGCAATATTGGTGAGCCATACCTTTGTAAACTGCCTTGATACGGCATATCCCGCTTCGCTTTCTGTAACTGTGCATAACTATTTGCGCAGCGAAATGGGGTTCGGCGGAGTTATCGTGACCGATGACCTTGTGATGGAAGCCATCACGGACCTTTACGGCGCCGAAGAAGCGGCTGTTCTGGCTGTTCTTGCGGGCAATGACCTTCTTTGCAGCAGCGAATATCAGATTCAGTATGCGGCGGTGCTCGAGGCGGTTGAATCCGGAAGAATTCCGGAGGAACTGCTTGATGAAGCGGTCGCAAGAATTCTTGTATGGAAATACAATTTGGGTTTGATTGAATAAATGAATCCGTCCTGAAAAAACAGGGCGGATTTTTCTTTTTCTATGGAAAAGAATGTGATGTGTGTTATAATAAAATAAAGAGGGTGAATATATGGCAATTATTGAGAGAGACGGAATTATTTTTGATGTTGATATTGAGAAAACGAAAGAATATTATTTGTCAGAAAGAAACCTTTGCAATTGCGGAGGATGCAGAAATTTTTATGTTCAGGCAAAATCTTTTTCGCCTGAAATAGAAGCTTTTCTTGCTGAATTCGGTGCAGATATTACCAAGCCCGATGAAACGTCGTATTATGATATTAAAGAAAAAACAATTTGTTATGAATTGCTCGGTTATACTGTGAACGGCGAAATAAAAAACACAGATCATTGCGAACTTGAAATCGGCGGATTTGAAATAGTTATTGGAGACGGAAACAGAACTTCCGATTGGTTTCCTAATTCGCAGAAAGACAGAAAAGTATTTTTTATCAATATTAATGGTCCTATTTTGCCTTGGGTTCTGGATGAGCCTATGTAATGTTTGATTTTAAGGCGGTGATAAAATGAAAACTGCATATTTTGCCGGCGGGTGCTTTTGGTGCATAACGCCCGCGTTCAAGGAGATGGAAGGCGTTATCAACGTCATAAGCGGATATTCCGGGGGCGATGAAGTCAGCCCGACATATAAGGAAGTAAAAAGTCAGACTACCGGACACAGGGAAACCATTCGCATTGACTATGACCCTAAAAAAGTCGGATTTGAGGAGCTTTTAGGAGCATTTATCAACGAAGTTGACCCATTCGACGGTGGCGGACAGTTTATCGACAGAGGACATTCCTATACCCTTGCGGTTTATTATAATGATATAATAGAAAAAGAAACCGCGGAAAGAATGATTTCCAATCTTGAAGAAACTTCCGGCAGGGAAGTTTATATCGCCCTTGAGCCTTTCAGAACGTTTTATACCGCCGAAGAGGAGCACCAGGATTATTACATAAAACATCCGGAAGAATTTGAGCGGGAACTTATAGAATCCGGGAGGAAGAAAGTAATCCCGGAAAATAAATACAGAGTCATCAAAATCGGAAAAGAAGCCCTGTTCGAATTTATCTATGAAAAGATGATTGATAATCAGGAACTGTATTTTGACGTAACGGACGGAACCTCGATAGTCACTACTTTTGATATTGACTGGGAAACCGGAGAATTCATTGCCGTTGCCCGCAGCGAATACGATGAAGATAAAGAACATCTGCAGTTTGATGGTATAGATACTAGGAAATTACTGAAAAATATGAAAGATACCACCGAAACGATGTTTTATGAAAAACGTTATGCCGAATTGGATGAACAGGAAATAAAGGCATTGTCTGAATAAAAGAAAGCTGTAAAATAAAAAGAGCCGCAATCCGCTGAAATGATAAAAAGATGGCAGACACAAAAAGTGTCTGCCATCTTTTTTATATCTAACAAAATATTTTTTATATTGCAACGAAAAGACCGCATAATTTGTCTATATTGTTGAAGGAAATTAAAAGGAGAGAATTTATGGCTGTATTGTTTTTTGTTTTTCGCAGAATAAAACGCAACTTTATAATTTCTTTAATAATTACGGCAATTATAACGGCGCTTGCTTTCTTTTCCTGCGTATATACAGATAATATTTTAATCAAACAGGATAAAATTGAAGAAATCCGCGATACGCTTCCCGTAAACGTAGTTGTTTCAAATATACAGGGTACCCAAACGGATAACCTTGGCATTCCGGGGTATTATGCTGATCTTTTTATTTCAGAAAAATATGCTTATCAGGGAGTTTTTGAATCAATTCCGTTTTCGTCTTACGTTAAAAACGTCAATATTAAATCCACTTTGTTTTATGCTGAAGTTCCGCCGGAATCCGAAGAACCGGGCAGCTTTGATAACTCAAAAAAACTGATAGGCATTACGTCTGTATCTTCTTCCAAAGAATTGGATCCTACCGAGGGTACAGTTATTACTTTTTTCGATGGCTGCGATTCCTCTTTTTTGATGACGGAGGAGCGATGGTGCATTGTATCCAAAAAACTGTTCGATTCGCTCTCTTCCGATGAAGATGAAATATACGACATTGAAATTTCGATAAAAACATCTTTACATAAAGACGAAAACACTTCCGCAAAATTCAAAATCATAGGCGTTTTTTCCGGAAGTTCTGAAAATATTTATATACCTTGGAAAACCGCCTCCGCTTTCCAAAATGAACTCGACGGCCACCATACCGTTGACAGCATAAGCGCAACATTAAAAGAAAACGAAAAGATTCCGGAATTCCGAAACCTTTTGGAAAGACACTTTTCACTTGTTGATCCGACTGTCAATAATAATGACGTTGGACAAACTTTTGTTTTTGCTGCAACTGTTTTTGATGATGAACTGAATAAAACCATTGACAGTCTGAACCAAAGCCTTCAGATACTTAAACAGCTATACCCAATAATTATTTTCATTTCCTTTGCAATTTCATTTTTATCTCTTTTTTTCTATATACAAACACGAAAACGTGAAGTTGTAAATTTACATTTTCTCGGCTTTTCCCGGGCGGAACTTGCTGCCATTTTAATTATCGAAAACCTTATTTATGTTCTTTTGGGCACACTGTCTGCAATAATACTGCACAGTTGCCTTTCGGATTTTTCTCCCCCATATTCAATTATAATCGGAATCGACATCTTAGCGGTTTTGGGAATATTGGTTTCGGATATAACTATTTTCTCCAAATCTGTAATGCATAACATCAAGGAGGCTGAGTAACTGATGAATGTAAGCGTAAATAACGTATCTTATTCGTACAAGACAAAATACCAGACCGTTCATGCGGTAAAAAACGTTTCCCTATGTGCCAAGTCGGGTGAATTCTGTGCGCTGATCGGAAAAAGCGGAAGCGGAAAAACAACTCTTCTTTCTTTGATCGCCGGGTTGGACGTTCCTTCCGAAGGAAATATTTTTATAAACGGAAACGACCTTAAAGACATGGATATAAACGTGTACAGACGCAAACAGATGTCTTTAATCTATCAAAACTACAATCTTTTCCCTTTGCTGACTGTTCAGGAAAACGTTGCTTTTCCGCTTATTCTAAACAAAATCCCCAAAAAAGAAGCCATGCAAACCGCAAAAGAAACTCTTCTGCGCATAGGATTGGGAGAAAGTTATCTTAAACGCCTTCCTTCGATGCTTTCGGGAGGAGAACAACAGCGCGTTGCCATTGCCCGCTCGCTTGCAAATTCAACCGAACTTATACTTGCGGATGAACCTACCGGCAACCTTGATGCGGAAAACTCGAAAGATATTGTTGATCTTTTGAAAAAACTTGCTCATGACGAAAACCGCTGTGTCATCGTTGTAACCCATGATTTGCAAATCGCCAAAACAGCCGACCGAGTTTTTGTTATGCAGAGCGGAGAAGTAAAGGAGGATAATCCATGAATCCTTTTCTCGTTTTAATACGTCAGCCAATTCGAACTTTTATTTCAATACTGCTTCTTTGTGTCGGATGTCTGTTTTTTTGCCTGTCTTTTAACGTACTTGCCGCCTCACAGAAAATTTCAGATGAAATAGACAGCAGCTTTACAACTATCGCTTTGCCAACCAACCAAACCCGGGAGGTTACTGTTGAAGTCGATGAAGGACTTTCGTTTACTGTTAACCAAAGCGTTATAACTTCTGAAATGTGGGATTATTTTAATAATCTTCCCGAGAACTGCAAAAGCGTTAAAGGAATATACCGGCAGAAATATATCAGCGCATGGTCACCCGGGCTTATGAGCACAACCACTGTTGATGTTGACAGATATGATGATTACACAATGAATGTACCGTATAATACTGCGGTTTTTGTTGTTGAAATCACCGATATCTTTGTTTCGGACGAAATCGTTGAAGGAGAATTTTATCCGGCAGAACTCAAAACCAAACTTCTGGAAACTGTTTCTTTGCACCCGTCATACACGGCGCATGACAAAATCAATATTTACTGTGTTTTCAAAAGCGAAGACGAAATGGAAAAGGCGAACCTCGCTGTCGGAAATAAATATATAGTTTACGGCGATTATACCGATAAAGATTATATGCTTCGGTCAAATATTTCATCCGTTATCGGTTGTTCTCCGAAAGATATTGACTGGGATAACCTTGTGTACGGAGATAATGGTGTTAAATATGAAAATGAAGGCCACAGCGTCGGCTTAACTGATACAGACCTTGAAAGCGTTGAAACAGGATTTCTTATGGTTCAGAATATAGGTGCCGGATGGTTAGAAGGTTATTATCCATATCAAATTGACGGTACGGAAAGCTCCGTTTCGGCCAGAGAACTTTTTGATAATCCAACCATTGAATTGCTCGCAGCCGATCTTTCATCTTTTCTTTCTTCCGAAGCCGGTGAAATCTGGCGCAATGCAATAAATGAAAACGAGATAAGGCATGAATCTTTTCCCGTAATCGGCACCGACCTTTTGGAAAGCCTTTATCATTTTATGGTAAAAGATATGTTTATTTCCGAGGGACAGTCTTTCTCCGAAAAAGAGTACCTCGGAGAAAAAGTCTGCATCATCCCCGAAACCGTTGCCGTTAAAAGCGGAATCTCTGTGGGTGATAAGATTAATTTATCATTTTATTGGGGTGCGGATCCTTATTCCAATCTTTCGGAAAGCTCCAACATTTCTGCCCAATCTTTTTCAAATAAGGTTGGCTTTTCCTCCGAGGGAAACGCCTATACCGTGGTTGGCATATACAGACACTTGAATGCCTGGGAAGAATCTTCTTATTCGTTTAA
>CAZOOL010000040.1:7463-12130 GCA_964581405.1 uncultured Oscillospiraceae bacterium
ACGGTTTGGCTTTCTTCGCTGTTTATATATCTGTTTTTGTTTGTAAACAGGCAAAAACAGAGCGTCAGCTTGATGCTGTCGCTCGGAATGACAAAAGGAAATGCAGCGCGTTTCTGGATGGCGGAATCTCTGATACCGTTCTTATGTGCATTGATAACAGGTTTTATCGGAAGCCTTGTTGTTACAGATACTATTGTATCAAAAACTTTCACCTCCGCTTTTGAGGGCTTCAGCTTTTCGGCAGGCAATATCAATACCAATATAACAATGCTTGCAAACATGGCTTCTGTTCCTTTTTGGGCTCTTTTGGGTCAGATTATTGTGCAGCTTCTGGTATCGCTTATAATACTATATATTTTTATCTGTCGGTATGTAAAAAAACAACCGTGAAATAGTTGTGCATATATCGCAATAAAAAATGACGGTTCTTTTTGAACCGTCATTTTTTATGCTCATATGTTTTCTTTGGCTTCTAAACCTTTGCCCCTTGCCAAAAATCACGAAATGGTGCATAATGTGTTTATAATCTTTTGGAAAAAGGAGAAACCGAAATGACCGAAGAAATGACCGCAAAGCTGGAACAGCTTGCCGAACTCCAGAAAAAAATGTATGCTTTCAATTACGCAAGTTCTTCCATTTATCTCGATTCCGCAACCGTTGCGCCGAAGGATACCGAAGAGGGCAGGGGCGAAGCCCTTGCGATCCTCAGCGAATACGGCTATGACCTTGCAACAAGAAAAGAAACCATCGAGCTTCTTGAATATCTCAATGAGCACAAGGACGAACTCACTCCCCATCAGGCAAGGGAAGTTGAGCTTCTTCTCCGCGATAACGAATTTATGAAAACCATTCCGGTTGAAGAATATATCGCATATCAGAAAGTCCTCAGCAAAGCTGATTACGTATGGCACAAAGCAAAGGCAGAAAATGATTTTGAATCCTTCCGCCCGGTGCTCAAGGAGATTTTTGATTACAACATCAGGTTTGCAAAATACTATAAACCGGACCAGAACCCCTATGATACCCAGCTCAATATGTTCGAGCGGGGTCTTACCATGGAAAAATGCGATAAATTCTTCGCAACCCTCCGCGAACATATCGTTCCGCTTATCAAAAAAATCGGCGAAACCGGCAAGAATAAAACTCTTCCCGTTCTCACCGGATTCCCCGTTGAAAAACAGAAGGAACTCACCAAATACCTTATGGATTATATGGGAATCGACCCGAACCACTGCGTCTGCGGCGAAACAGAGCACCCCTTCACCCTTGAATTCACCAAAGACGACGTCCGCATCACCACCCATTATTACGAGGAAAACTTTGAGTTTTCCATGTATTCCGTAATCCACGAAGGCGGTCATGCGCTTTATGAACTTGGCGGCGCAGACGAACACAAATATACCGCTGTTGCAGGCGGTGTTTCCATGGGCATCCACGAAAGCCAGAGCCGTTTCTTTGAAAACCTCATCGGCAGAAGCGAAGCATTCATTACCGCCGTCCTTCCGAAGCTTAAGGAAATTTTCCCGGAACAGTTCAGGGATATCACCCCCAGAACCGCTTATGAGATGATAAACAAAGCACAGCCTTCTCTTATCCGCACCGAAGCCGACGAGCTTACATACTGCCTTCACGTTATGATCCGCTACGAGATCGAGAAAAAGGTCTTTGCGGGCGAGCTTTCCGTTGACGACATTCCTTCCGAATGGAACAGACTTTATAAAGAATATCTCGGAGTTGACGTTCCTTCCGATTCCGAAGGCTGCCTTCAGGACAGCCATTGGTCCGGCGGCAGCATCGGATATTTCCCGTCCTATGCGCTCGGCAGCGCATACGGCGCACAGATGCTTGCAAAAATGCGCGAGGACATCGACGTTGAAGCGGTCTGCGCTTCCGGCAGCCTTAAACCCATTGCCGACTGGCTTGGCGAAAAAATCTATCAGCACGCAAGTATGTATGATCCGGAAGTCCTTTTCGAGATGGTCTGCGGCGCGCCCTTTGACCCGACCTATTACGTCGAATATCTTGAAAAGAAATTCAGCGATATTTACGGAGTCTGATTTTTTATGGAATTACAGCTTGAGTGATAAAATATGTGGGAGTTATTATTTGCTGCCGGGACTTTTATATTATGGTTAATAATAATGTTTTTACAGAAATCTTTTATAGAAGATTTATTTTATGAGGGAAGAAGTAAAACGTTTAGAAGAAAAGCCAAAAAAGAAAAAAATAAAAAAGAAAACATAATGCTAACTTATATTTTAAAAGAAGATTGCAACGCCTATTTAAGAACGAATGTGTTTTTATATTGGTTTTGTTTTCCGTATGGAATAATTTTGCCTATAATGTCGGCTCTTGTAAGCTTTGAAGTAATAACAAGTGAAATATATAGTTTTTTTATTCTTCCTTTTTGGTTGGCTGCCGGTTTTATAGTACTCCAAGGTTGGATTCGTACATTTGTTTTGAAAAAGCGATAATGCAAAAAAAACAAGCCCCTCTTCCGAGGGGCCTTTAATGCCGCAAGACTTGCACAAACAATTTACTAAGATGAGGAAAATATAATGAGAATAAAAACAAGATTTTCTTTCAATCCGGGCAAAGGTAATGACAATATAGCCGAAGGTGCATTTTCTGTGGCGAATATTCCTTTTCCCAAAAAACAAGTTTCAAGAATTTTTGTAATAGAACTTTATAAAGATGACCCACATTATCGCGATTTATTAGAGTTCTTTGAAAATAATAATATTACACCAGTTGCTTTCGACGACGAGATATTTACTGAAAATGAACGAATGGAAGCTCTTGTAATGCGAATGGTTCCAAACTCCCATAAAGGAGGATATCCTCAACCAGATGGCAAGTATATAGATGCTTCTTACGACGAAAACAGTGGATGTTCCGAATGTTCTTATGGAAAAATTCAAAATCGTCCTTTACGTTTAAGCGGATCTGTAAAAATGGGAAAAAGAGATGATATTTCCGGCATATGGTGGATGCGCGAATTCATTGTTACCAAAAGATTTAAAGAACTTGCAGAAAAAGCCGGACTTACCGGCTGTGAATTCTGGCCGGTGATAAAGCATGGTAAAAATGAACCTTTTGAAGATATCTTCCAACTCAAAATAACAGGTATTATGCCGAAAATGGCAGAAGAAACTGAAATTGTTCAAGACTCAGAATACAGTAACAAATGTGGACACATGCGAACCTATGTTGAAGGACGAATTCGCTATAATTTAAGTGATTTGAATGATGTTCCTGATTTTGCTCTTACTCAGGAGTGGTTTGGTATGTATTGGGATATTTGGCAATGGCCTTTTATGTCGCAAAAAGCATATCGCTTTTTCAAAGAAAACAAGATAAGCGGCATGAGGTTTTATCCTCCGGAAATTCTTGATAAATAATAAAAAAGCCCCTCGGAAGAGGGGATTTTCGCTTATGTTGACTTTTAACTTGAAAATGATATTATTAAATAAAAAAATACCTAATCTTTTGTGGAGGTGAAATTAAGAATGAGTTTGAACAGAAGTCAATATTTTCAAAAAATAAAACCGTTCTTAACAGAATTCGTTTCCTCATTGTTTATTGAATGCTTTACCATTATTGTTGTTCTAAATTATGGTTTTAAGATACAATGGTCCGGATATACGATTTTTTGGCTGACTTGTTTTTTAATTTTTATTACATATTATATTTTTACTTATCAAATTTTTTCTTTTTTAGCTTTTGTTGATTATATTTCATTATCTCAAGAAAATATTTCAGTAATTATTGATAACGTGTATCCTTTTCGGCAAGGACTATCAAATGATAAAAATGTTTTTGATAAAAATGGTAAAATAATTGTTAAAGAATATTTATATTATAAAGTCGTTTCACATTCTTTAGATTCAAAATTCGATAATATTATTTTTACATCTACTGAACATTTAAATTTAGAAAACAACCAAAAATATGTTATTACTTGTACTAAAAGATCAAAAATCGTTTTATCCATAAAAAAGCTTTAATTTTCTTAGTATATAACAAAACAGCCCCTCTTTTGAGGGGCTATTGCTTTTATGTTGACATAAAATGACAGTGTGGATATAATTAATTTTACAAGATAATGATTTTAATATTGAAGCGGTGAGATAGAAAATGTGGTTAGATGAAAGAGGTTTTTTAGCATTTGCAAGTCCTTTTTATGAAGGACTGTTCGTCAGTATGTGTTTATCTGTTTTTTCTTGTATGGCTGCTTGGGCTTGCAGAGATAAATATGTTTATGATACTTTTATAAAATATAAATTTTGTGATAAACAAAGAATGACAATAAACGCGACAATCCTTGAAAAACTCACTCTTTTTTACCTTTGGAAATATGCGAAAAATAAAGAATCCAAGAAAAGTCTTGTTATATATTGGATTTTCTGGATTGTTCATTTTGTAATGTGTTCAATGTTTTTCCTAATTGCATACGATATTATTGATGGAGATTTTGCAAGAAAGGTCTATCTTATATACGGAATTGTTGGTTTATTTACTATTACACGCGGCAATACCAAAGATAGGTCCCTGTGATTATAGTAGCTTAATAAGATTTATAAATAAAAACAGCCCCTCTTCAGAGGGGCTATTTTTTATGCGTGCTCATTTGAGCACGGGATTGAATTTTTCTTGAGCACGGTGCT
>CAZOOL010000041.1:0-12074 GCA_964581405.1 uncultured Oscillospiraceae bacterium
AAACCGCTCCCATGTTCGTAATGGGCGTTAACAACAACACCTATACCAGCGATATGGAAGTTGTTTCCAACGCATCCTGCACCACCAACTGCCTTGCACCTCTCGCAAAAGTTATCAACGATAACTTCGGCATCAAAGACGGTCTTATGACCACCGTTCATGCAGTAACCGCAACCCAGAAAACCGTTGACGGTCCTTCCAAAAAAGACTGGCGCGGCGGCCGTGCTTCCTGCGGCAACATCATTCCCTCTTCCACCGGTGCAGCAAAAGCTGTCGGCAAAGTTATCCCCGCTCTTAACGGAAAACTTACCGGTATGGCATTCCGCGTTCCCACCATCGACGTTTCCGTTGTTGACCTTACCGTCAACCTCGAAAAACCCGCAAAATATGATGAGATCTGCGCTGCAGTAAAAGCTGCTTCCGAAGGCGAACTCAAAGGTCTTCTCGCATACACCGAAGACGCTGTTGTATCTTCCGATTTCCTCGGCGATCCTCACGGCTCCACCTTCGATGCAAAAGCAGGTATCGCCCTTACCGATACTTTCGTAAAACTTGTTGCATGGTATGACAACGAATGGGGCTACAGCTGCAACGTTCTCAAACTCACCGAATACATCGATTCCGTCGATAAAGCGTAATTTCTCAAAAAAATCCCCAAAAGGCGGATGAATATAAAAAACAAGTGCCACGGCAGTGTTCTGCCGCGGCACTTGTTTTTTCTGCCCGTATTCTGTATATCCCGTCATTCACGGTTTATGACAAAGGTTTCAAGAATTATATTGTTTCCGTCAACGGAAAACAAAAGGTCAATCGTTCCCGCAACATAGTCGCCCTGTACGTAATATATACCCGTTGCCTTGATTTCCGTTTCGGTCTGCTCCGTTATATTGAAGTATGAGCAGCTCTGAACGCCATATCCCCTTCCGCCACGGACAAGATAAAGCTTCCCGTCATATTCGATAAAGTTTTCATCAATGGATGTAAGGTCGTCGCCGTCAAAAATCTCGTCCGCGAGCCATTTGCGAAGGGTCGCTCGGATACCTTCCTTGCTCGTGAAATTTTCAATAAGATAGCAATCCGCTTCGCTCGCATCTTTGTAATAACCTTCCGGTATTCCTTTTTCGGCAATTTCCTTCCGGCTCATCATAAAATCCGGAACCGCATCTGCGGTGGTTCCTTTCACCTGTTCTTCGATGAAAAGCCTTGCGTAGCTTTTGCCGTAATAATCAAAATCCGCAAAAAACGTTTCCCCAAAAACCTCATTCAGCGCGGCGATATGATCCGCTATGATAAGCGGCGCATAGAGCGAAACGCATTCAAAGGATTCAAAGCGAAGGAATTTTCCGTTTTCGTCCTCCATAACAATGAATGTCATTCTGTAATCGCCGTATTCGTTCCAACCGGGTTCACCGATAAAGCCCACGTTATCCGAAAGGATAAAATCCACCGTGATTTTATCCCCGTCCGCGGAAACAGAAGCATTTTTTACGGAAGGGCCGCCTCCTGTCCCAAATTCAAGCCCGTTTGTAAATTCCTTCTTTTCGCCGTCATAATTAAAATTTGCGTTCTGCGCGCCTTTTTCATCGGACCATGGCAGTTCATATTCTTCAATACCGAAGGTTTCGTAAATTATCCTTCCAATCGCCTCCTCCGGGAAATGATAAAGCCCGTTTTCGTCCTTCGGAAAGAAGTTTTCATCCGGGTACCCATATGCCGCAAGCATGATTATAAAATTCCGGAAATCCGCGTTTTCCGAATCGAAATAAAAGTTTTCATCGTTATCTTTTAATCCAAAATCGCAAATTATTTCCGCAAGCATCCGCGCCCGATTTTTAAAATCCGTTTCGGTTTTCTCTGTATTTCCATGTGCTTCCGCCTCTTGCAAAATCTGCTCCGAAAGGGCGTTTTCGTTTTTTTCCTGCAAATTTTCGTTTTGGCAGGCGCAAAGCGAAATCGCCATAACTCCCGCCATAATTACTGCCGACAATTTTTTGAACATATAGAGCGCCTCCTTTTACATCTGTACATTACAATCATATTATACGCTTGTAAAAGTATTCTGTCAACGCTTTTCCAAAATAATTCCGAAACGGAATAATATTCACAGATCCGCAAAAAAACGGCTCCTTTCATCAAAGGAGCCGTTGATCATAATGTTGTTTATATTCCGAGAAGGCTTATGACCTCTTTTCCGCGGGTTCGTATCCAGCGGTTCGCGGCACGCTCGGCATTGGAGCGGTCGAGGGCTATCCTTGCGAAAAGCTCCTCCCTGTTCCCGAAAACCATCTCGTCCCGGACAAAATCAATGAGAAAAACTGGAATTTTCTTTCCGTAAAGGTCGCCGCTGAGCCCGATTATATTGGTTTCCGCCGCGGGTATGTTCTCATCGGAAACGGTGGGCTTCACCCCGATGTTTGTAACAGAGGGATAGAACTTTCCGTCAATATAGGCAGCGGAAACATAAACCCCGAATTTTGGGATTATATAGCCGTCTTCCATGGGCTGGTTGATGGTGGGGAGCCCGAACTGCCTTCCGAGTTCCTTTCCCTTAATAACCGCCGTTTCAACGCAGAAAGGATACCCCGCAAGGCGCTCCACTTCCGGCATATCGCCTTTTTCGGCGGCAGCTCTTATCCTTGTGGAGCTTATGGCTTCGCCTCTGTCAAAAACCTTTTCGACCGGACAAAATTCCATGCCGTATTTTTCGCAGTAGTCGGCCATTTCCTCCGCGCCGCAGGAAGCCCTGTATCCGAACCGAAAATCCGTTCCGCACACTACCTTTTTGCAGCGGAGTCTTTTCGCAAGTATCTCCCTTACGAAGTCCTCTCCGGAAAGTTCTTTTACGTCGCCGAAATCCGGCGCATATACGTGTTCGATACCGCAGGCTTTCATAATGCTGTATTTTATCTCCGGGGGTTCGAGGCGCTTTGCGCCATGTTTCCCGGTGGGAAGACTTTTTTCCGAAAAGGTAAAGACCCATGGCTCAAGCTCTTTTGAACAGACTGCCCGGTGCAAAACCTCCCGGTGACCTTTATGAACACCGTCGAATACCCCAAGGGCAACGGCGGTATCCCTTTCGGGAAGCTCGGTTGTGATAAATCCTTCCATTATGTCATTCCTCTTCATCATAGATAACGTAGTCAAGGTAAAGCCCTTCGGGTTTTGCAGTCCTTCCGGCGCGGGCGCGGTCTTTGGATTCAATAATATCAATGATATCGTCCGGGTCGATTTTGCCCTCGTTAACCTCAAGCAAAGTTCCGACCATTATCCGCACCATATTATAGAGAAAACCGTCGCCCGTGACGGAAAAAGTCACGAGGTCGCCTTCCCTTTCCATCTGACAGTCAAAAACCGTTCTCGTACAGTCCTCCTGTTCGTTCTTTGCGCCGGAAAAAGCGGTAAAATCATAGGTTCCGATAAAATCGGTGCAAACCGCGTCAAGGAAGTTTTCGTCGATGGGCTTCGGATAATGGAGCGCAAGCCCCTGCCAGAATGGGCTCATATACGGCGCGTTCCAGATCTTATAGACATAGCGTTTGCCTTTGCAGGAATAGCGCGCGTGAAAATCGTCGGAAACCTCCTCGCAGTCCACCGCCGCGATATCGTCAGGCAAAATGGCGTCAAGGCTCCTTCGGATATGCTCACAGGTATAGTCGCTTTCCGTCTTAAAGCTTACGCAGAACATATTGGCATGAACGCCGGCGTCAGTTCTGGAACAGCCTTTTACGTCCGGGCGTTCGCCCTGAAAAAGCACCTGCATGGCGTCCTGAAGGGTTTCGCAAACCGTGGCGGCGTTTTTCTGCACCTGAAAACCGTGATAATTCGTTCCCTTATAGGAAATGGTCAGCAAAAGATTTCTCAAAGCCTGAACACCTCCGGTCCGTACATATTCATAAGGATTACCGCGGCAAATCCAGCCGCAACGACAAGCGCCGCGACCCAGTCCCTTGCGGTGAGCCTGAGCTGTTTCATGCGGGTCCTGCCTTCGCCGCCGTGATAGCAGCGGCATTCCATGGCAAGGGCAAGCTCGTCCGCCCTTCTGAAAGCGGAAACAAAAAGGGGAATAAGGATCGGGATAAGGGATTTCGCCTTTTGAATAATATTCCCGGATTCCAGATCGGCTCCCCTCGCCTTTTGAGCGGACATAATTTTCTGGGTTTCGTCAATAAGGGTCGGTATAAAACGCAATGCTATGGTCATCATCATGGAAAGCTCGTGAACCGGGACCTTTATTTTCTGGAGCGGCTTCATAAGCCTTTCAAGACCGTCGGTGAGCGCGATTGGCGTCGTCGTATAGGTAAGAAGACTGCTTCCCGCAATAAGACAGATTATGCGTATGCACATGAGCACCGCCGTGAGCACACCTCTCCCGGAAACAGAAACAAACCCAATCTCAAAAAGCGGGTCGCCCTCAACAAAGAAAATATTGAGCACGGCGGTGAATATGATGATGGGCAAAATGGGCTTTATGCACCTGATAACGAGCTTCCACGGAAGCTTCGAAAGCGCATAGAACACCGCTATAAGCGCCGCGCCGATCAAAAGGGAACACAATCCGTCCGCAACGAAAAGCATTACGATATACGCAACCACAAGAATAAGCTTTATTCTCGGGTCAAGTCGATGGATCACGGAGTCTCCCGGGAAGTACTGGCCGAAGGTGATATCTTTAAGCATCGGCTTCGCCTCCTTTTCCGAGGAGTTCGAGCACCGCTTCTTTTGCTTCCGCAACGGTGAGCACGCTTTCGGGAACGTCATATCCCTTTTCCCTGAGTCTTGCAAAAACCCGGCTTATCTGCGGTACTTCGAGTCCGATTTCGCAAAGCTCATCGACCCTTTTGAAAATCTCTCTCGTTTCTCCGAACATGGCAACTTTTGAATGATTCATAATGAGCACGTGGCTTGCGAAGCGGGCAACGTCCTCCATGCTGTGAGAAACGAGAATGACCGTCGCTCCGGTGGTGTCATGGTAGTTTTTTATCTCCGAGAGAATGAATTCGCGTCCCTTCGGGTCAAGCCCTGCGGTGGGTTCGTCAAGAATGAGCACCTCCGGTTTCATGGCGAGCACGCCCGCGATGGCAACTCTTCTCTTTTCTCCGCCGGAAAGCTCGAACGGCGATTTTTCAAGGTATTCTTCGGTAAGACCGGTGAGTTTTGCCGCTTCACGGACGCTTCTGTTGACGTCATTATCGGAAAGCCCCATGTTTTTCGGACCGAACGCGATATCTTTATAGACGGTTTCCTCGAAAAGCTGGTGCTCGGGATACTGGAAAACAAGCCCCACCTTGAAACGGAATTTTCTTATTTCCTTCGGGTTTTCCCAAATATCCTCGCCGTCGATATAAATTTTGCCGGCGGTGGGCTTTATAAGCCCGTTAAGATGCTGTATAAGGGTGGATTTTCCCGAGCCGGTATGACCGATAAGACCCACAAAGGAGCCTTTTTCGATTTCTATATTCACGTCGTCGAGAGCAACGTGCTCATAGGGGGTCCCTTCGGAATAAACATAGCGGAGCCCCTCGGTTTTAATGATGCTTTCAGCCATTATGAGCACCGCCTTTCAGAAGATTTTCAAGGGCGGCAACGCATTCGTCCTCTGTGAGCACGCAGTTCGGCAAATCAAAGCCTTCCTTCCTGAGTTCATGGCAAAGCTCTGTCACCTGCGGCACATCGAGGCCGCGTTCCTTTATTGCGTCCACTTTTCCGAAAACCTCCTTCGGAGTGGAATCCATGATCACCCTGCCGTCATCGACAACCACGACGCGGTTGCACATCGCCGCCTCGTCCATATAGTGCGTGATGATAACGACTGTTATGCCAAGCTCCTCGTTGAGCTGCTTTATGGTTTTCATGACCTCCCTGCGGCCTTTCGGGTCGAGCATGGCGGTGGGTTCATCAAGAACGACGCATTTCGGGCGCATTGCGATTATGCCCGCAATGGCGATGCGCTGTTTCTGTCCGCCGGAAAGCTGGCTTGGGGAATGAAGACGGTAATCATACATATCCACCTTTTTAAGGGCGTCATCGACCCTTTCCCTTATTTCCGCCGGAGGAACGCCGAGGTTTTCGAGCGCAAAGGCAACGTCCTCCTCAATGATGGTGGCGACTATCTGGTTATCCGGGTTCTGGAAAACCATTCCCACCTCCTGACGGATCTCAAAAAGCTTTTCCTCCTCGGCGGTATTGATCCCGTTTACGGAAACCCTGCCCTCCGTCGGTACGAGTATTGCGTTGAAATGCTTCGCAAGGGTGGATTTTCCGGAACCGTTATGTCCGAGAACCGCCGTAAATTCGCCTTCCGCAACGGAAACGCTGATTCCGTCAAGAACCAGCGGCGGAATAATCCCGTCATAGCTTGGATAGCTGAAACTTATTCTGTTTGCTTCAATAAATTTTTTCTTTGCCATTTTAAGTCCTTTTTATTAAATTATGCCTTCCCCATGAGGGGAAGGTGCCGCATGGCGTATGCCGCGGCGGATGAGGTGTTGCCGCAAAGCGGCGTTTATATTTTCCCGTTTACGGCGGGAGATCGCTCACGCCCTGTGTAAAATCAGGCGTGAATTATTCCCAATCGTTAAAGACCCATGTTACCATATTATCGGCAATCTCCATGCCGATTTTGCGCTGGAGACACATGGATTTTTCGTTCCCGACCACAACGTGGTCGTGGGGAATTTTTCCTTCCCGAAGCTTTTTGTTGATCATTCTTGACTCAAGGGCGATGCCGATTCCCCTCCTTCGGTATTCCGGAAGAACCTTGAGAAGCCCTATGGAGCCTTCGCCGTGGGTTCCGATAAACCCGGCGCAGTTTCCGTTTTCGTCAAAGGCGCCCAACATTCCGTTTTTGACGCAAAAAGCGATATACCATTCGTCATCGTCATATTCCTTCCGCACGAATGGAATATGTTCCTCGGTAAGGGGTCTTATTTCAATTCCGGGAATATCCGGTTCCGAAACCGGCTCTTTCGATTGATACGAAGCCTGATAGCAGGGCATCGTTCCGCATTTTCCCTTTACCGCAAAAAATTCCGGAAGAAAGCGGAAAGGCCTTATGACCGCGGAAAATCTTTCCTGCCCGATAAGACTTGCCATTTTTGTCATGGCTTCCGCATTGGCGGCGGTTATGGCGAAAGGACCGTGTTTCCCGAATTTCAGCATAACGCCGTCCTCTTCGGAATAAATGGTTTCCGTATTTTCATCGCGAAGGGCGTTGAGCATATCCGCATGGAGCAAAACGTCCCGCTCAAGGTAAATTTCAGGGTCGAGCATATAATCCCCCAGTCTGTTCTTTAAAAGCGGCCGTTTTCGGCGGGAACAATCCCCGCCATAAAGAAAATCGGACACTGTTTTATTCTTTCATCCAGATTGCGGAAGAGCCGCAGGGCAGCACCATTCCGCTGGCGGTTACCGGAAGACCGATTTCCTCCGCAGAAACTTTTCCGCCGAATTTTTTCATATTCGCGCCGAGGACGTACGCCATTGTCGAAGCGGAAAGTCCGGTAGTATAGGAATTGAGCAGGATGAAAAGCGGCTCGTCGGTAAGAACGCCGGTGATAAGCTCGATGAGCTCATAGATATGTTCCTCCAGCTTCCATACTTCGCCTCCGGGACCTCTGCCATAGGAAGGCGGGTCGAGGATCACGGCGTCATATTTGCTTCCGCGGCGGATTTCCCTTTCAACGAACTTTTTGCAGTCGTCGATTATCCAGCGCACGGGCTTTTCATTGAGTCCGGAAAGCTCTGCGTTTTCCCTCGCCCAATGAACCATGCCCTTTGCGGCATCAACGTGGCAGACAGAAGCTCCCGCAGAAGCCGCAGCAAGGGTCGCACCGCCAGTATATGCGAAAAGGTTGAGAACGCGGACTTCCCTTCCCTCTGTTTTTGCTTCCTTGATTTTCTCACGCATCATATCCCAGTTGACGGCCTGCTCCGGAAAAAGTCCTGTGTGCTTAAAGCCTGTGGGACTGATTTTGAATGTAAGGTCTTTATAGTTTATCTTCCAGAATTCTGGAAGCTCGCGGCGGTATTCCCAATGTCCGCCGCCGGCAGAGGAACGGACGTATCTCGCGTCCGCGTGTTTCCACATGGGGTGCTCCTTCGGGGTATTCCATATGACCTGCGGGTCCGGTCTTATAAGAATGACCTTGCCCCAGCGTTCAAGTCTTTCGCCCTCGGAACAATCCAGAAGTTCATAATCTTTCCAGTCCTGTGTATATCTCATTTCAAAAACCTCAGTTCAAAAGATTTTTCAGCGTTTCGGCACATTCAAGAACAAGGGCCTCGATCTTTTTCTTATCCTTGCCTTCGATCATGATTCTGATGAGGGGTTCCGTTCCGGAAGGACGGACAAGGATTCTTCCGTCGCCCTCAAGCCTGCTGCTCTCGATATCTATATAGCTCTTCACTTCGGGGTCGCCCAGTTTTTCTTTCATTTCGGGGGTGGCTTCGATATTCACCATGACCTGCGGATAAACGGTCATGACCTCCTTGAGCTCGGAAGCCTTTTTGCCGGAAAGCTTCATGCTCTCGATAAGCATAAGAGCGGAAAGCTCGCCGTCGCCGGTGGTCATGTATTCGGGAATGATGATATGTCCGCTCTGCTCGCCGCCGAGTGAGGCATTGAGCTTGAGCAGGGATTCAAGAACGTATCTGTCGCCGACCTTTGTGGGGTAACAGCTCATGCCGTATTTTTCGGCAAATTTGAAAAGCCCCATGTTGCTCATAATGGTGGGGATAAAAATGTTTTTGCGGAGTCTGCCCTCCTCATGGAATCTTTTCGCAAGAATCGCCATGAACATATCCCCGTCTATAAGCTCGCCGTTTTCGTCAACGGCAAGACATCTGTCGGCATCGCCGTCAAAGGCAACTCCGATGTCAAATCCGTTTTCACGGACGAATTTGCCAAGACCTGCAGTAAAAAGCGAGCCGCATTCGCGGTTTACGTTGGTTCCGTCCGGTTCACAGTTTAGGAATACCGCATCGGCATTCACCTTCGCAAAAACCTTTTTTGCCGTGGCATAGGAAGCTCCGTTGGCGCAGTCCACGGCAATTTTTATGCCGGAAAGATCTCCCACCGTTCCGGCAATATGGTCGATATAGTAATCCACCGCTTCACAATTCTGTTTAATGGCGCCGATTTCACCGGTTGCGGCAAGCTCGATGGGCTCGCTTCCGTCAAGGACTATGCCCTCGATGCGGTTTTCCTGCTCATCGGTGAGCTTGAAACCGGTGGAACCGAAATATTTTATGCCGTTATATTGATAGGGGTTATGGCTTGCGGTGATCATAACGCCCCCTGCGGCGCCGAGTTTTTTTACAAGATAGGCCACCGCCGGGGTCGGAACAACGCCGAGCAGTTCAACGTCGCAGCCGACGGAGGAAAGTCCCGCGGCAACAGCCGCCTCGAGCATAGTTCCGGAAAGGCGGGTGTCGCGCCCGACTATGACCTTCGGTTTTCCGGTTCTTTCAGATTTTATGATGATTCCCGCTGCGCGGGATATCGCAAGGGCAAGCTCCACGTCGAGCTTTTCATTGGCAATTCCGCGCACGCCGTCCGTTCCGAAAATTCTTCCCATTATATCATTCTCCAATTCTCATTTGTTCGCATTCGCCGCAGGGCTGTTCCGGCATCATCAAGCCCAGATGTTCATAGGCAAGCGCCGTTGCACAGCGTCCTCTCGGCGTTCTTGTAAGGAAGCCTATCTGCATGAGATAGGGCTCATAAACGTCCTCGATGGTAACGGCTTCCTCGCCGATGGCAGCCGCAAGGGTTTCGAGCCCGACGGGACCGCCGTTATAGTTTTTTATCATCATCATAAGTATTCTGCGGTCGATGGAGTCAAGACCCAGCTCGTCAACCTCAAGTCGTGAAAGAGCTTCCGCCGCAATATCCTTTGTGATAACGCCGTTGCCGATAACCTCCGCAAAATCGCGCACCCGCTTGAGAAAGCGGTTTGCGATTCGGGGCGTTCCGCGGCTTCTTCTTGCAAGTTCCATTGCGCCTTCGTGCTCAACTTCAATGCCGAGTATCCCGGCGCTTCGCTCGACTATCCTGCAAAGCTCCGCCGGGGTATAAAGCTCCAGCCTTGCAACAACGCCGAAACGGTCGCGAAGCGGTGCCGAAAGCTGACCGGCTCTTGTGGTCGCACCAACAAGGGTGAAATGCGGAAGGTCAACACGAATGCTTCTTGCGGAAGGACCCTTGCCCACGATGATATCAAGGGCATAGTCCTCCATTGCAGGATAGAGAACCTCTTCAACGCTCCTGTTCATTCTATGTATTTCATCGATGAAAAGTATATCGTTTTCGTTAAGATTCGTTAAAAGCGCCGCAAGGTCACCGGGTCTTTCTATGGCGGGACCGCTTGTGATGCGGAAACTTACGCCCATTTCGTTTGCAATGATTTCTGAAAGGGTGGTTTTGCCAAGTCCGGGCGGACCGTAAAGAAGAACGTGGTCGAGGGCTTCTCCGCGGCGTTTTGCCGCTTCGATATAAACCGCCATATTCTCCTTCGCCTTTGTCTGTCCTATGTATTCGTCAAGGGTTTTGGGGCGGAGGGAAAGCTCGTTTTCCCTGTCCATTTCCTCCATTTCGGGAGCGACTATTCTGTTTTCAAAATCCATCTGGTTGGAAAGCATTTCAAATCACTCCTTATCTTTTCATTGCAATGGCTTTAAGCGCCGCCTTTATCATCTCGTCAACCGGCAGACTCTGGTCAAGCTTGCCGATAACGGCGGCCGCCTCGGAATTTGTATAGCCGAGGCTTTGCATTGCGGCGATGGCTTCGCCGGCGTTTCCGCCGATCCTTCCGACAGAAACCGCCTGTGCGGAAGAAAATCCTCTGGAAACGGAATCGTTGGAAATTTTATCTTTAAGTTCAAGAATGATTCTTTGCGCCGCTTTGGGGCCGATGCCCTTTGCCCTTGTAATGGCTTTTGCATCGCCGGAGGCAACCGCAAGGGCAAAGGAATCCGGAGTAAATTCCGAAAGGACCGCAAGCGCAGCCTTCGGTCCGATTCCGGAAATCGAGGTCAGCATGCGGAAGCAATCCTGTTCCGCACGGTCATAAAATCCGTAAAGGTCGGTTCCGGTTTCCTGATTATAAGTCATGGTGGTATAAACGAAAACCTCGCTCCCGCTGGGGGGAAGGCAGGAGATGGTCGTTGCGGAAGCTTTGCAGAGATATCCCACTCCGCCGCATTCCACCACGAAAAATCCTTCTTCAATATGTGAAATTTTTCCGTTAAGGCTGTATATCATAGGTATAACCTTTCTGTTGGTTTCATCATTATTTCAATATGGAATTATCACAATTCTTTTATCGCCTTTGAAAGGCGCGAACCGTTGCTGTATCCGTGGCATATGGCTGCCGCCAGTGCGTCGGCGGTATCGTCCGGTTTCGGAATAGCATCAAGCCGAAGCGTATCGCGCACCATTATCTGCACCTGATGCTTTTCCGCCCTGCCGTAACCGACAAGGGACTGCTTTATCTGGAGCGGGGTATATTCATAAATGGGTATCCCCGCCTGTATCGCCGCAAGAAGAATAACTCCCCTTGCTTCCGCAACGTCGATGGCGGTTTTCTGGTTGCTGTTGAAGTAAAGCCGCTCGATGCTCATGCATTCGGGCTTTGTTTCGGCGATGACCTCTTTCACCGTATCGTAAATGGTGCGGAGCCTTTCTTCAAATGGTGTTCCCGCAGGGGTATCAACCGCGCCGAACTTAACCGGATAGAACTTGTTTTTGACGTAATCAACCACCCCGACGCCCACTATGGCATATCCCGGGTCTATTCCGATTATCCTCAAGCGGTTCCACCTTCTTTTTTGCGCACTTCGCTATTTTGACATTTTATTATACCATACATATATATTTAAGGCAATTAAAATTTTGTGAATTATAAAAAGAGCCTTAAAACTACGGTCAACGCACCTTTTTGTGCGCTCTGACCTTATCTTCACTGCTTTTTCCGGAACGGAAAAAGAAAAAGCCCATCGGAATTCATGATTCCAATGGGCTTTTTCAAATGGTGGACGGTACAGGACTCGAACCTGTGACCTTCCGCACGTCAAGC
>CAZOOL010000042.1:0-1388 GCA_964581405.1 uncultured Oscillospiraceae bacterium
TGATGTCGTCTTCTTCAACTTTTACGCCGAATGCTTCACGAAGGGTGTACCAGGTAAGACCGGTTGCAACTTTAACGGTGAATTCAGAAGAAACAACCTGTTTGCCATAGAAGTCAACATAGATGGATTCGATTTTGCCGTCACGGTTTGCATCAGTAACGCCGAGATCGTGTTTGAAGTTAACACCTTTCTGGCCAGCTGCTACGGATTTGATGGTTACAGTGATACCATCGTCGCAAGCAAGAGCAATGTTTTTGCCTTCGATTGCACGGAATGCAGTGGTGGAGATAACAGCAACCTCTGCTTCGTTACGGAGGTTTTCAACTTCATAATCCCAACCATAACCTACGAGAGAGGTGAGGTAGTCGGAATAACCTTTGGAAAGGTCGGTGAGGTCGAGGTATGCGCCTGCAGCGTAGTTGTTTGCAGCCCATTTAACTTCTTCATACTCGTAGATAACTACGTCGCTTACGAAGTGGAGGGTGCCGGTGTAAGTGTTGGTGCCGAGTTTAGCAGTTACTTTAACATAACCTTCGTCATATGCTACGGTATAGTTATCCTCGCAGGTAACTTTGATTACGTTTACGTTGGTGGTCATTACGAAACCATAGTAGGTAACTTTGTTATCATTGTTGAGTTCAGCAACGCGAGCAAGAACGTCTGCATAGCTGTAGCCTTCTTCGATAACGTTACCTTTTTCGGTTACTGCGAAGAGTACAGGAACTTCGACATAGGTCTCGGTTTCTTCGTCCCATTCAACAAGAACCATGGTGTCGGGATTGAATGCTACGAGCTCTGCGGTAACAGCGCCGGTAGCAGAAACTTTAACGTCGGTGTAAGGAACATCTTCAAGAGCGATGTAGTAGGTACCAGCAGAAGTGGTGTAGTTTACGATAGCTTCATCGTAAGCATCGGAAAGAACTACAGGTTTTGCGCCGTTAGCTGCAACGGGATCTTTGTCGAGAATTACGAGATTGAGACCGAAAGCAGAAACAGCCATGCTGAGTGCGAGAACAAGAGCAAGAACAAGAGCAAGAGCTTTTTTCATGTTTAGTTTCCTCCTAATAAATATTTTTTTGAGCAATTATCAGAAAAGTCCGTCTCTCCAAATCGGACCGTTCCAATCGTATACGGTGATAAATGCCCGGTTTGTAACTCCTTTGGAGAGTTGTTGTTTTTCAAATTACAAACTTTTAACCAATTTGTAACATTTATCACAGCCATAATATAACATATCAAAAACCAATTGTCAACAGCTTTTTTACAAAAATATTGAAAATTAATGACAAAAGTTACATTTTTGTAATATTTAGTCCGAATTGGAATATTTATCAACCTCCCTTGTCAAAGGGAGGGGGACCATTGCCGAAAGGCAATGGTGGAGGGAT
>CAZOOL010000042.1:1488-11571 GCA_964581405.1 uncultured Oscillospiraceae bacterium
GTTCATCTCTCTCTTTATTATTATATCCAAATAGTTACAAATCCCTTCAAAATTATTTGTAATATTTTGTCCGAATTTGAATATTTATTAACCTCCCTTGTCAAAGGGAGGGGGACCATTGCCGAAAGGCAATGGTGGAGGGATTCATTTGTTCATCTCTCTCTTTATTATTATATCCAAATAGTTACAAATCCCTTCAAAATTACTTGTAATTTGAATGTTTGGTATTCTTATGACTTTAAGACCGCGTTTTTCCATATATTCCGTTCTTATTTTGTCATAATTCAATCCATCATTATTATAATGCTGTGATCCATCCAGTTCCACAATCAATTTTGCTTTTGCACAATAAAAATCCACAATATAGCTATCAATTACTTTTTGCCGTAAAAATCTTACCGGATAGTCTTTCAGAAATTGATACCATAAAATTTTTTCTTCATTTGTCATATTTTTGCGCAATTCCCTTGCGCGTTCTGTTAATTCCGAATTATGTTTATAATCCATATTGAATCCCCTCGCCACTTCGTGGCCCTCTCCCCTTTAACAAGGGGCGTATATCTTATTCCACGACCCGGTAGTTCTGGGCGGCATCCTCTTTTCTGGCGGATTCGACAACGGAAAGAACCTGTACCCTGAGCGGCTTTTGGCCGAGCTGGATTTCGATGACGTCGTTCTCCTTGACTTCATAGGAAGCCCTCGCGGCCTTGCCGTTGACGAAAACCCTTCCGGCATCACAGGCTTCATTCGCAATGGTGCGGCGCTTTATAAGCCTCGTCACCTTCAAATATTTATCAAGACGCATTTGAATTCTCCTTTTTCCTTGGCTCTCCTGAAAGGGGAGCTGTCGCCAAAGGCGACTGAGGGGTTTATTTTTCGGAACGGTCAAGACCGTTCCCTGCCGTTAACCTGCGGCGCAGATTATCAAAAATCCCCTGCCGGAACCGACAGGGGAACTTTTTTTCAAGCAACAGCTTAAATTATTTAACTGCTTCTTTGAGTGCTTTGCCTGCTTTGAAAGAAGGAAGCTTGGAAGCACCGATTTCGATTTCCTCTTTGGTTCTGGGGTTGATGCCTTTTCTGGAAGCGCGCTCTTTTACTTCGAAAGTGCCGAAACCGACAAGCTGTACTGCTTCGCCGTTTGCAAGAGCTTCGGTGATGGATTCAAGAACTGCTGCAACAGCTTTTTCGCTGTCTTTTTTGGAAGAACCGATTTTGGTTGCAACTGCTGCGATAAGATCAGATTTAGTCATTTTAATATACCTCCGTTTTTTAACTGCCCGCGGGATTCATCCGCGTTTTTTATTTGTTTTTTCTTTGGCTTGCTGCCATAATGCGGAAAGTTCTTCTCCGCGAAAATCGGGGATTTCCCTCCCCGTTTCTTCCGCGATATTTTCCGCGGCGGAAAACCGCCTTATAAATTTTTCCGAGGACGCGGTTAAACATTCCTCCGGCTCAAGATCCAAAGACCTTGCGGCATAAACCGCCGAAAAAAGAAGATCGCCGATCTCTTCGCCGCAGCGGAGAGCATCGTTTGAAACGATCGCCTCACGCAGCTCCGAAACCTCTTCATCGAGCTTCCGGAGCGCCCACGCGGTATCAAAGTGATATCCGCCGGATTTTTCCGCGCGCTGCTGGAGCTTCGCGCATCTCATCAATGCGGGAAGTTGTTTCGGAACAGCGCGAAGGGTTTCGCTTCCGGTCTTCTGGCCTTTGGTCTCTTTTTTGATTTCGTCCCATCTGTTTGCGACTTCGTCCGCGTTCCCCATATTTTCGCCGCCGAAAATATGCGGGTGGCGGATTATCAGTTTTTTGCAAATTCCGTCGCAAACGTCGCCGAAATCAAAATTGCCCTTTTCCTTTTCCATCTGGGAATGGAACACGACCTGCAAAAGCACGTCGCCGAGCTCCTCCCGAAGCATATCCGGGTCATCGCAGTCGATGGCCTCGACCGCCTCATAGGTTTCCTCTATGAAGTTTTTGCGAATCGAAGCATGGGTCTGTTCCCTGTCCCAAGGACAGCCGTTTTCGCTCCTTAAAAGCGACATGATTTCTGTAAGGTCGTCTATGGAATACCTTTCTTTTTTTACAAAATCACTGCCCACGGCGCGGCTACCCCCTATTTTATCTCAACAAATGGATTTTTTCAAGTACTTTCGCGATTTTTTCGCCCTTCGGAATCATTAAAAAGTCTTTTTTTGTAATTCCCCTGGTCAAAAGTATCGCCACAACATAAATTATTACCGCAACTCCGATGGCGCATACGGTGGAAAGCCTTTCGGAAAAGAGAATATCAAATATATAATAGGATACTTTCGCGCCTATGCCGCAAAGGATTCCGCAGCTTATCGGAAGAATAAACGTGGAATAAAGATTTATCTTTATCTGGGCATAGCGATTGATTGCGATTATATCTATTATCATTATAATAACATAGCATACGAGCGAGCCATAGGGCGCCGCCTGGATATTAAGGCTCGGAACAGCAACAAAAATATAGTTCATTCCGAGCTTTACCGCCGCGCCTATAAGCATGAATATCAGCGGAAGGCGTTCCTTGCCTATTCCCTGAAGGATGCTGTGGCAGGAAGCGCAGGTGCAAACGAATATTACGGTTATTCCCATTACCCGAAGAATGGGCGCCGCAATTTCCACCTCGGTCATGCGGAGCGGATAGAGAAGCGAAAGCACCTCGTGGCTCATTACGGAAAGCCCTATGCCCGCCGGAACCGCGATAAGAGTCGTAAGGCGGAGCACCGTATCAACGGAATTCTTTATTCTGTGTCGGTTGTGTGATGTCCAAGCCGCCGCAACGTTCGGCAAAGCCGCCGTTCCGAAGGTCATGGCAATGGTCGGAACAAGGTTAAAAAGCGTTACCGGCATACCGGAATAAACGCCGTAAAGATAGTTCGGGATCCCCTCGAGCTCAAGCCCTTCAGGAAGAAGCCCGGCGTACATTTCGGTAACGGTCACATAGTCAAGGCGTATCGCGTATTCCATTCTGTTCATCAGCGAAACGAGGTCAATAAGGTTCGTGATGTTCGTGGAAAGGGTCGCAAGGCAAACCGGCACCGCAATGGTGACAAGTGTTTTCAGCAGCTTCTTTTTGGAAGTTGCCTCCGGCGCGTCATAAAGCTCCGCCTGGCTGATGCCGTCGCCTTTTATATGATAATGTATCATCATATAAATCATGCCCGCCATGGTGGAAATCATAACGCCGGCAATGGCTGCAGCCGCGGAAATGGGCGCAATGGCGGAAGCTTCCGAAAGTCCTTCAGTCGAAAGCCCAAGGTCTATGCCAAGGAATTTTCCCGTTTCGGAGTATTCCGAAATACCCCAGTTCGTCACAAGCACCGTAAGCGAAAGCCCGACGACCACCTTTATCACCGCTTCAATAACCTGGGAAACGGCGGTCGGATACATATTCCGCAAGCCCTGATAATATCCGCGGTATGCGCTTGTCATGCAAAGGAAGAAAACCGCCGGTGAAAGAACCATTACCGCGAGGAATGCTCCCGGATTGCCGGAAACAGTTCCAGCAAGGAATTTGCTCCCGAAAAGCATAACAAGGCTTCCGACAGTACCGGTAACAAGGAAGCAGGTCATGGAAATTTGGAAAATGCGCCTTACGTCCCTGTATCTTCCGAGCGTCATACATTCGGAAACCATTCTCGCGACCGCAACGGGTATTCCCGCGGTTGCAATGGTATAAAGCGGAGTGAAAATGGTATAGGCCGTATTGTAATATCCAAAGCCCTCTCCTCCGATGATATTCATCAGCGGGATTTTATATACCGCGCCGATAATCTTAACGATTATCGCCGCAATGCTGAGGATCAGCGCTCCCTGTAAAAAATTCTGTTTTTTGGAACTCAAAAGCTGTCCCCCTTTCGGTCGGAATTCAAAACTGTGACCGGAAAGATTTTCCTTCCCGGTCACGATAAAGCTGTTTTTAATGTCGAAAAATCAAAGCTGCGCAAGAATTTTCGGAAGATAATAGCTGATTTTGTCGTAAACTTTGTTTATATCAATGGTTTTGTATTTTCCGTCGCGGTAAAGAACGTCGCCGTCAACCATGGTAAGAGCAACGTCGCTGGACTGTGCGGAGAATACGATATTGGTAAGCACGTCATAGCAGGGAACGAGATGCGGCTTGCTGAAATCGAGAACGACAAGGTCCGCCTTGTTGCCTTTTTTGATAACGCCGGTGTCGTATCTTCCCTGGGATTTGGCGCCGTTGACTGTAGCCATCTTGAAAAGCTCCTTTGCGGAAACGTTGTCTGCGTCGCCGGTGTTTCCGCGGCAGATCATTGCCGCAAGATGCATTTCCTCCATGATGTTGAGGTTGTTGTTGCTGGAAGCGCCGTCGGTGCCAAGGCAAACGTTGATTCCTGCGTCGAGCATCTTTCTGATGGGAGCAAAGCCGCTGGCAAGCTTCATATTGCTGGAGGGGCAATGAGTCACGGAAACGTTGGGGTATTTCGCAAGAAGCTCGATATCCTCGTCCTCGACCCATACGCAATGGGCAAGGTTTACGTTGTTTTCAAAAATTCCGCAGGATTCAAAATACTGTGCGGTGGTCATTCCGCGGTTCTTTTTGCAGTTTTCGTGTTCAACCTTGGTTTCGTCCATATGGATATGAAGGCGAACGCCGTTTTCCTTAGCATATGCCGCAACTTCTTTTACGAGGGGCTCGGTGGAAGTATATTCGGCATGAAGACCGAATTCTTCAACAAAGCGGCCCTTGCTGTGGCCGAATTTTTTGACCATTTCATCGACCGGTCCGAAATACTTCTGCTTTTTAAGGGGAGTTCCGTCAAAGCAGATGGGCGGGTTATCGAAATTGCATTTGATTCCGGATTCACGGACAACTTTTTCCGCAACCGCATCGTAAAAATACATATCGCTGAAAGAGGTCGTTCCGCAGGCGATCATTTCGGCCATTCCGAGAAGTCCTGCCCAGTAAATGCTGTTTTCGTCCCATTTTGCTTCAAAGGGGAAAATCTTTTCCTCGAGCCATCTGTGGAGCGGAAGTCCTTCGCCGTAACCGCGCATAAGACCCATCGCAGCGTGGCAATGGTTGTTTACGAAGCCGGGAATAAGAACTTTTCCGGTTCCGTCATAAACCTCGCCGTAGCCCCAATCGGGTTTTTCGGTGGAAATATAATCAATAACGCCGTTTTTTGTGCCGATATAAGCGTGCTCAACGGTATTGAAGTTCTCATCAATATATGTTATGTCTTTGAACAGCATTTTATTTTTCCTCCTCCAAAATTCTTACGGCGGTGTGAATAAGCTGCTTGAAATCTCCCTTAATGGAAGCGCAGGTGTCGTTTACGTCATCGACGGAAAGCTTTTGACAAAGAACGCCCGCCGCCATATTGGAAACTACGGAAATGCCGAGGACCTTTATCCCGCAGGCCGCCGCCATAATAACTTCCGGAACGGTGCTCATGCCGACAACGTCCGCGCCGAGGGTTCGGAGCATTCTTATCTCCGCCGGGGTCTCGAACTGAGGACCGGGCATATATGCGTAAACGCCCTGTTTAAGAGCCTTTCCGTTTTCCGCTTCAAAAGCTCCCGCAACTCTGTTGCGGAGATATTCGCTGTAAGTATCGCTCATATCAAAGAATCTTCCTGTTCCGAACATGGAAGCGTCCTCTCCGGTAAGGGGACCGTCGTTAAAGAATTTGATATGGTCGGTAATAAGAACAAAATCACCGGCATTATAGCTCGTATTGATGCCACCGGCAGCATTGGTGATGATGATCTTTTCAATTCCCATGGCCTTGAAAACCGCGATGGGATAAGCACATTCTTTCATGGAATTGCCTTCATACTGATGCAGTCTTCCGCTCATAACGGCAACGGGGATCTTATCAAGAGTGCCGACTATAAGTACTCCTTCATGATCGGGGTTCGTCGTGGAGTTCCATCTGGGAATGTTTTTATAAGGGATTCTCGTCGCGTTTTCAATGTCGGAAGCGATGGGGTTGAGCCCGCTTCCGAGGATAACTGCGATTTTCGGGCGGATCCTTGTCTGGGCAAGAATATATTCCGCAGAACCTTTTACCTGATTATACGTCATTTATTTTTCCTCCGTCTTTTGAACTTCAGTCAATATTGATATCGAATTCCTGTTCTTTTTCGGTTTCCTCGGGTGCTTCTTCGGTTTCGATAATGGCTGGTTCCTCAATCACCTCGCCGTTTTCTTCCATAACAACGATGGAAACGTCCACTTCATTCTCATCTTCATCATAGCCTTCGGCATATTCCTCTTCCCAGTCCGTTTCTTCCTCTTCGGGAACAAATGTGCCGTTTTTGATGGCGTTTATCTCGTCATAAAGCTCCTCGATACGTTCAAAAACGGCATCGAGCTTTTCGATGATCTCCGCGGTCTCTTCAGAAACATCATCGCCGTTTTTCATTCCGCCGTAGGTGATTTCGCCAAGGCGCTGATAAAGGCTCTGGGCGTGACCTTTGAGCTTCATCTTTTCTGCTTTGCGTTTGGAAATTTCAAAGGTTTCCTCCGCTTTTTTGCCGACCTGTTCGGCGGCGACTTTTATATCAGAGCCAAGTCCTCTGATGAAATCGTCAAATTCAGACATATCAAATTTCTCCTTCGGTCAAAATATTCCTTTTTAATTATATACCTCTAATATGTGAAAATCAACCGACAAATTCACGAAGAAGCGAATCTTTCGCCAAAAAATCCGGTTCTATTTCATCAAAAAGCGAAAGTTTTTCCATAAAGCGCTTTGCTTCATCGAAAAAAGGAGAATTTTCGCTGATTTTAAGGAGCAATCCCGTAAGTATTTTTCTGAAAACCGCCGGTTCGTATTCCACGGAACTGTTTACTTTTATATCGGCCAGTCCCGTGTATGGCTCAATATATATTTTTTCGCCCGCAAGGACGCTTTTCCACTGCATAAGTGTTTTTTCCGCGCTCCAGCCCCTGAAAAGTTCGTCCCTGGTCATTCTTCGCATAAGGCGGATATCCCTCGGCGAAAAAACCGTTTCTCCAAAAAGCTCATAGCCGTTTTCCGGTTCGATATAGACCCTCATCACGCCTTTTTCCGGAAGATTTTCCGTAAGCAGCGGATTGAGAGCGTGGATACCCTCAATCAGGATATGTCCTTTTTCGCCTGTTTCGACGAGATTCCATTTTTCGCCTCTGCGCTGCTTCGGGAAATCAAATGTCGGGAAGTTCGCCATTCCCTCCCGGAGCAAAAGCCGGAAACATTCGTTTGCAAGGACGGTATCAAGCCCTTTTATGCTTTCCATATCATAGGTCCCGTCATCATTGAGCGGAAGATACTCTATCCCGAGGAAGAAATCATCAAGGGAAATATGCCTTGCTTCCCCTCCCATATCACAGAGCTTTTCACAGACTTTTTTCGTAAAGGTCGTTTTCCCGGAAGACGAAGGCCCGGAAATGAGCACGATTTTCGCCCCGGAATCAAAAATTGCTTTTGCCGTCCTTTCAGCCTCGCGTCCGATTTTTTCTTCTCCGGCACGCATTGCTTCGGCTTTGTTTTCCGCCGTTTTCTCATTTATCCCGCGGATATCAAACATGGATTCAGAGAGGATATCTTGCATAAAAATCTTTCACCTGTTCTTTTCTTTCGTTCATAAGGTCAAACCTGTCAATATATTCATACGGGAACTTGAAGTTGAATATTCGCTCTATTTTAGGACCGTGGGGGTCTTTCATTTTTGTAACTCCGCCGGCACCCGTGGCGAGAATGGTATGGGTTTCATCCATTATAAAAATATTGTATATGCCTTCTTTTCCCGGCTTGCAAAAACCCGTGTTTTCGAGCCCTTCGACCGTTCCCTTCTGGCGGTACAGATAGTAAGGATAATATCCCGCCGCCTCAAAACACCCGAAGGCGTGCTCATTCATTTCGTCAACGGTTCTGTTGAGCATCGTCCGAGCATCATTCACGAGATTCGCGCTGCGTTTCACCGTAAGCGTATGTAAAGTTATGTTTTCCGGGTCAAGCTCGAGCACCGAATCTATCGTCCTGCGGAATTTATCGAAATCATCGCCGGGAAGCCCCGAAATAAGGTCCATATTTATGTTGTCAAAGCCAAAGCTCCTCGCCATATTGAATGAGTCAACGACGTCCTTTGCGGTATGCTTTCTTCCGATGAGTTCAAGAACGCCGTCGTCCATGGTCTGGGGGTTTATGCTGATGCGGTCAACACCGTTTTTCTTCATTACCTCCAGCTTTTCCGGAGTTATGGTATCCGGTCTTCCGGCTTCAACGGTAAGCTCCCGCACCGTGCCGAAATCAAAGGAGCTTCTCGCGGTGCTCAAAACTCTGTCGAGCTGTTCCGCCGTGAGCACCGTCGGCGTTCCTCCGCCCATATAAACCGTTTCCAGCCGAAGTCCGAGCTCATTTATGAGCACCGCCGTATCCCGCAGTTCCCCGCAGAGGAGGTCAACGTACTGCGGGATAAGCTTTGCCGCCTTTTCAATGGCGTGGGAAGTAAACGAACAGTATGAACACCTGCTCGGACAGAACGGAATCGATATGTAAATACTTACGGATTCCGGCTTTGAAAAGGCGCGGATCGCTCTCTCGTGCTCGGCGGTGCTCAGAAGCAAATCAAGCTTTTCATCGGTCACGAGGCGCTCTGTTTTTAATTTTTCGCGCAGTTCTTCCGAAGAAAGTCCGCCGTCCATCATCGAAAGGGCAAGCTTGACCGGTCTTATGCCCGTAAGGGTGCCCCATTTCGGCAAAAGCCCGGTGATTTCCGAAAGGGTTTTATAAAGAAGATATTCCATCTTCGCCGCCTTGTTTTCGGCGGCGGAATCCTTCGCTGAAATATCCTTTCCGTCCATATTCACTCTGACGGAAATCTCATCTCCGGAAACGGAGGTATAGATAAAATCCACCTCCGGAATTTCCTCGCCTTCAAATATTTTAAGCTCCCTGCCGCGCAGAAAAAGGCGGCAGAGAGCTTCTGCTTCATAACGATAGGGGTGGGAATCAATTACAAGAATCATATCCCAAGACCCATTGCTTTTCTTAAATAGGGGTTTGCATAGCGCTCGGTTTTAAGGTTGGTGTGGGGGCCGTGGGCGGGATACACCTCATAATCGCCCTCAAGAGCGCCGATTCTTTTAAGGGAAGCCTTCATATCGCGGGTGGAACCGCCGTAAAGGTCGGTTCTGCCGTATCCGCGGGAGAAAAGGGTATCGCCGGTGAAAAGCTTATCCTCGCAGATGATGCAGGCAGAGCCTTTGGTGTGACCGGGGGTTGCGATAAACTTGAAGGAAAGATCATCGAGCTTTACGACATCGCCGTCCGCGAAAAGCATTTCCGGCTGGGTCACAACGCCGATTTCTTTGTTGATAAGGCTCGGGTCAAGACAGATATCCTCGTCCTCGCGCATGATGACGGATTTCATCTCCGGGAAAGTCTTTTTGAGAGCGTTTACTCCGCCGATGTGGTCAAAATGTCCGTGGGTAAGAAGGATAAACTTCGGTTTTGCGCCGAGTTCACGAATTTTTGCGATGATTTTTTCCGCTTCAAAGCCCGGGTCGATGATAACCGCGTGGTTCTGGTCGGAAGTTACGATATAGCAATTTGTTTTAAGGGGTCCAACTACAAGTTCATGGATCTGCATCTTTATAATCCTCCCTTTTATTTCCATTCTTCGGTGTCAAGAATAAGAGTGACGGGACCGTCGTTCTGGATATGCACCTGCATATCGCCGCCGAAAACGCCCGTTCCCACCTTTGGAACGCCGTAGAATTTCAGTCTTTTTATAAAATATTCATAAAGCTCGTTGGCCTGAATGGGTCTTTGAGCATTGATGAACGAAGGTCTTCTTCCGTGCTTGCAATCCGCACAGAGTGTGAAGTTTGAAACGACAATGACCTCGCCGCCCGCGTCTTCAAGGGAAAGGTTCATTTTTCCGTTTTCATCTTCAAAAATACGAAGCCCCGCAACCTTTGACGCAAGTATATCCGCTTCCTCGGCGGTATCGGTTTTTGTGACGCCGAGAAGCAGCAGAAAACCTTTTCCGATTTCGGAAACGGTTTTTCCTTCACATTCCACCGAAGCGGAA
>CAZOOL010000043.1:0-1241 GCA_964581405.1 uncultured Oscillospiraceae bacterium
CACAATCGGCGCTCAGGGAATATTCCCTGAAATCCAAAAGGGTACCCTTTTGGATTATGACCGATGTTCGCATCGTTTTTGTTTTTGGGAGGATCAGTCGTCCTCTTCGGCGAGCTTCGGGATATCGCCGACGCCGCCGAGAACGGCGGAAGGACGATAGCCGAAGGTTTTGAGCGTTTCGGGGGTGGAAACTCCCGAAAGAACGAGCAAGGTTTTCATGCCGCTTTCAAGGCCGGAAATGATGTCCGTATCCATTCTGTCGCCGACCATGACGGCTTCCTCCGAATGGCAGCTGAGAAGGCGAAGACCGGTTCTCATCATAAGGGGGTTCGGCTTTCCGCAGAAATAGGCTTTTTTGCCCGTTGCAATTTCGATTGGCGCGACAAGGGCGCCGCAGGCAGGCATGATTCCGTTTTCGATGGGAGCGGAAACATCGGAGTTTGTTCCGATGAGCTTCGCGCCGTTCCGAACAAGGTTGGTGGCCTTGGTAATGGTATCGAAGGAATAGGTTTTTCCTTCGCCGACTACGACGTAATCCGGGTTGATGTCGTTCATGGTGATACCGGCATCATAGAGCGCATTGAAAAGCGCCGCTTCGCCGATGACATAAACGCTGCAGCCCGGGGACTGTTCCTTTAGGAATGCGGCGGTCGCAAGGGCGCTCGTATAAAAATGGTCCTCGGAAACATCGAGACCCATTCTCGCAAGTTTCTGCTGCAGCTCGCGGGGAGTATAGCAGCTGTTATTGGTGAGGAAAAGGAATTTTTTGTCCTCCTCATGAAGCCATTCTATGAATTCATGGACGCCGGGTATTACCTGGTTTCCGCGATAGATAACGCCGTCCATATCACAGATAAAGCCTTTTATTTTGTCAAAATCTATCATTTTTTTGTGTTTCCTTCAGTAATGTGTATAATTGAGAATAATACCACTTATAATATATTATAATATAATTTGGCTGAAAATCAATATGCAGGGAGCTAATTTGGCAATATTTTTAATATAGGTTGAAAATATCAACAAATACATATTGAATATATGTATAATTTTAACAAAAAATACGAACGTGGGACAGTTTTGGTACAGAGGCTTCGACCCCGGGAGCGTGAAATCTGTCCGCCGGGGGCGCTCTGTGATGATTTCTTGTATTGGGGGAGTTTCCGGCGGTTCGACCCCATGTGAACATAAAAATATACCGTCCCAAAGAGGGACGGTATATTTTTGGTGCGGATAACAGGGGT
>CAZOOL010000043.1:1341-11340 GCA_964581405.1 uncultured Oscillospiraceae bacterium
AATATACCGTCCCAAAGAGGGACGGTATATTTTTGGTGCGGATAACAGGGGTCGATAAGATTTTGCTTTGCAAAATCTTAATGCTTTGCTCGGCACTCGGCAGGCAAATAATCATAGCTTCAAATAAAAAATAATTTCTGCCTCGTTTACACTCGCAAACCTCTCCGGCTAAAAACGATTCACAGAATCGTTTTATTAACGCCGTCGTCCGTTCCCGGTTCGACCCCATGTGAACATAAAAAATATACCGTCCCAAAGAGGGACGGTATATTTTTGGTGCGGATAACAGGGGTCGAACCTGCACGTGTGAACACCAGATCCTAAGTCTGGCGCGTCTGCCAATTCCGCCATATCCGCATATTCCGCGGTTTTACCGCGGATTTATATTTTACATCAAATTTTCAGCTCTGTCAATCAAAGAGTGAGGAGTCCTTCGTTCATCATGGACTGCGCCGCGAGCATTACGCCCATTTTCGCGGTGGGATAGGTGAGCCCGCCCTGCATCCATACGGAATAGGGTTCGCGGAGGGGTGCATCTGCAGAAAGCTCGACGGAAGCACCGAGGTTGAAAGCACCGGCGGCCATGATCACCTGGCTGTCATAACCGGGCATATCCCAGGGTTCGGGAGTTACATAGGCATCAATGGGCGAGCCGCTCTGGATTCCGCGGCAGAAAGCGCAAAGTGCCTCCGGAGTTTTGAGGGCGATGGTTTCGATGATATCGGTTCTGGGGTCATCAAAGCCCGGGTCAGCCTCGAATCCGCAAAGCTCGAAGAAGCGGCTTGCAAAAACGGCGGTTTTGACCGCGCTTGCGGTTACACCCGGAGCAAAGAAAAGTCCCTGATACATGGGGCGAAGCTCGTTGAGGGTACAGCCGACCTCTCTGCCTACTCCCGGAGCGGAAAGGCGGTGGGCGCAAAGCTCGACAAATTGGTGCTTTCCGGTGATGTAGCCGCCGGTGTGGGCAATGCCGGCACCGGGGTTTTTGATAAGGGAACCGATGATGAGATCGGCACCCACCTGGGTAGGTTCGAGCTTGTCGACGAACTCGCCGTAGCAGTTATCGCATACGCAAACGGCATCGGGGTTCGCTTCGCGCACTATGCTGAATATTTTCCGTATAACGTCAATGGTAAGGCTCGGGCGGGTGGAATATCCGCGGGAACGCTGGATATAAGCCATTTTCGCGCCCTTTACCGCTTCGGGGATACGGTCGTAATCAACGCTGCCGTCATCAAGAAGGGGAAGCTCGTCATAAATAACGCCGAATTCTTTGAGGGAACCCACACCTTTTCCGTGGATAACGCCGTTGAGGGTGTCATAGGGAGTTCCGGTGAGGGAAACCATTTTGTCACCGGGGCGGAGAACACCGAAAAGCGCTGTGGCAATGGCGTGGGTGCCGCTCATGAAGTTATGGCGCACCATGGAATCTTCGGAACCGAAAATCTGGCTCCAGACGTTATCGAGCACTTCGCGTCCGCGGTCATCATAGCCATAGCCGGAGGAACCGGCGAAAAGGCTTTCGCTGACGCGGTTGTCAATAAAGGCGCGGAGCACTTTTTCGGAGTTATATGTTTCAATTTCGCTTATTCTTGCGAAAGGCTTCAGGCAGTCCGCTTCGGCGTGCTCGGCAATTTCGCAAAGGCGGCTGTCGATTTTGAAAAATTCGGTCATTTTATTTCTTCCCTTTCGTTGAGGTGTAAACAGTAGTAGTTTTTTGCGTATTCAAAGCCAAGCTTTTCATACATTTTTCTGACTTCCGGGTTCGCCGGAACGAGCCATGCCGCACGGTGCTCGTCAATGAGCATATTTGAGCACAGAGCGGTGAGATATGAAGCGTAGCCCCTTTCACGGTATTCCGGAAGGGTCACAACGGAGGTTATGGCGCCGGCATCGGCGGTGCGCCCGCGGATACTTGCGGTGGAAACGGCTTTGCCGCCGTCATAGAGCGTGAGCATGGTTGTCTGTCCTCTGAGCACGCAGCGGGTCATCCGCAGATACCAGAGTTCGAGCGCGTTTTTATCCTTTTCGCCAAAGGCGGCGGACATAAGGGCGGAAACATCTCCGATGTTTCCCTCCCTGCGTATTTCGCTTTCAATTTTTGGCATATCTATGCGCTTTTTCAGCACGAGCTGGACGGCTTTTTCAACCTCGGCAAAGTTGAAGATGCTTTTGAGCACGGGGAGGAAAATTTCGTCGCAGTCGATGTTTTTTATATTTCCGCCTTCGACCAGCTTTACAATAAAAAACAGTATCTCTGCCCCGGGAGGAGTCCCATCGGAGCAGACGGTGACGGAGTCGCTCGTGACATTGAGCGCGGAATGAGCACGGCCTTTTTCATCGCATTCCACCCAGATGCTCATAAGCTCCGGATCGTTTATAAACGGCGTTGCGGCGGCGTAAAAAAGCGCGCCGAAATAAGGTTCGGCTTCAGCGGCGGGTTCCAAAAGCCGGAGATCGTCAAGAAGCTTTATCATATTTCGCAAAGCCCTCTGCTCATGACCTCGAGAAGCGAAACGGCGTTTTCCGCATCGGATATTCTGAGTGAGGAATAGGGGCTGCGGATGTATCTTACCGGAATTGCAACGGAAACCGGGCGGATCCCGCCCCTCGTTTTGTGAATAGCTTCTGCCGCGCCGGTTCCAAAGATGCCGGTTCTCGTCTGGGTGGGGATACCTTCTTTTTCCGCGAGTTCCGCTGCATAGTGATAGAGCTCCAAATCATAGAGGGTTCCGCTGTCGCGGAAGGAAAGAACCGGTCCTTTGCCCTGTTTGCAGAGGGATTTTTCGCCGGGAACGCCGGGAGTATCTCCCGCGGCGGCGGCTTCAACCGCAACGGCAATATCCGGCGCAACGCCGAATGCCGCGGCAGGAGCGCCGCTTCCGCCGATAACTCCGCGTGCGGTGAAGCAGACGGTAAAATCGTATTCGGCTTCTTTTTTGAGCAGCTCCATAAGAACTGCACAGCCGGTTCTGTTATCAAGGGCGCGCCCAAGAACACAGCCATCGCCGAAGGTTTGAAAATCGCTGTCAAAAACGGCTCTTTCACCGACAGAAACGAGCTTTTCGGCTTCTTCGCGGCTTTCCGCGCCGATGTCGATATAAAGGTCGCCCGTTTTGACGGGGTTTTCAAATTCGTCTTTTTTCACGAGGTGGATCGCTTTGCTTCCGAGCAGCCCCGGAAGGGATTTTTTGCCGACAGTGAGGCGTTTTCCAATTATAACGCGGCTGTCAATGGAACCGATATTGGAAAACCTGAGGAAGCCGTTTTCCTCAATATGGGTGATGATAAAGCCGATTTCGTCCATATTTGCAGTGAACATGACCCGGTTTTTCGGCTCTTTTGCGCCTTTTTTGGAAACTATAAGGTTTCCGGCGTTATCGGTTTTTGAAAGGCAGCCGGGATATGCGATCACCTCATCATAAATGAGCTTGCGGACTGCGCCTTCATCGCCGGAAGTTCCGATTGCAAGAGAGAGCGCTTCGAGATTTTCGAGGAAGGTTTTCATCATTTTTCTCCTCCTTCCATAACGAATGCGGCGAGAAGCCTGCCGACGTTTCTGACGTCATCGACGGAAACTTTTTCGATGATGCTGTGCATATACTGCTGGGGAATGGAAATGAGTCCGGTGCGGATACCGGCGCCGGCACGGGCGATATCATCGGCGTTTGTTCCGGTGGAACCGCCGCCCATGGCTTCGCATTGATGGGGGATTTCGTGTTTTTCAGCGAGCTCGACGAGCTTTCCGGTGAGAGCCGTATCAAGAACGGCGCTGAAGCCTATCATCGGGCCTTTTTTCATTTCCGTATGTACAGTTGCGGTATCGGGAGTTTTTCCGAAGCCCACGTCGATTTCGATGGCTTCGGTCGGCGCGACGGAAAAAGCCGCGGCGCCGGCGCCTTCTCCGCCGGTTTCCTCCCTTGTGGAGAAAACAGCCGTAAGCCCGCAGGGGAGTTCCCTGCCTTTGAGCAGTTCAAGGGCTTCGATAATGGTGACGCAGCCTGCTCTGTCATCAAGGGCGGGGGAGGTCACATAATCTTCGCCGATTTCACTCCATTTTCCGCAGAGCATGACCCTATCCCCAAGGCGGATGCGTTTTTCGGTTTCTTCTTTATTGAATCCGAGGTCGATGAAGATTTCATCTCTTTCGGGGTTTTTGTCGTTTTTGTCCTGAAGCTGGGGCGGAACGGAACAAACGATGCCGACGTATTCGCCGTCCTTGCCGATGGCGCGGACTTTTGTTCCGAAGATGCCTCTGCGGTCGATTCCGCCGCAGGGATAGGTGCGGAGGAATCCGTTTTCCTCGATGCCGATTACGATAAGCGCAATCTGGTCGAGGTGGGCGTCGAGCATGACGTGGCGGCCGTTTTTCTTAGGAGCGACATCGCAGATAACGCTTCCGAGGTTGTCGATGTGTACTTTTCCGTACGGGGAAAGCATATCCGCGGCAAGCTTTGCCGCAAGCTTTTCGTCGCCGGAGTTTCCGTCAACGGAACAGAGTATTCTGAGGGTTTCTTTGGTATCCATAAATTTCTCCTTGTTTGGGTTCCTTTGTTAAAGGGAACAGGATCTTTTAATCGTTTGCGATTAAAAAAGACCGGGGATTCCTTTTATAAATTGTCAGTAATTCTGCAATGAATCCCTCCGCCGTCTTCGGCGGTCCCTCTTCCTTTGACGAGGGAGGCTGTGAATCATGGCCAGAGTTCGGATGCGGGGATCCCGTCCACCTGACCGATTTTGGAAACAAGCTCCTTGAAATGTTTTCCGCGAAGCTCGAAGTTGCGGTAACGGTCAAAGCTTGCGGAAGCGGGGGAAAGGGTTACGATATCGCCTTCCTCCGCATATGCATAAGCGGTGGAAACGGCCTCCTCCATATCTTCAACAAAGATTACCTCCGGTTCGCCCTGATAATCAGGATTATTCTGAAGGGCGGCGGCGATTTTCGGCGCGGTGGGACCGCAGAGGATAAGCAGTTTTACTTTTTCAATAAGGTGGGGAGCAAGGGGTTCATAGGGAATATTTTTGTCATATCCGCCGCCGAGAAGAATCACTTTCCGGTCGAAGCAGGAAAGCCCGGCGATGGTTCTGGTGGGGCTGGTGGCGATGGAATCGTTGTACCATTTTACCCCTTCAAATTCCCGGCAAAGCTCTATGCGGTGTTCGACTCCGCCGAAGTTTTTCGCGACATTATGCATGGTTTCGACGGAAACCTCGCCCCATGTTGCAGCAATGGCGGTGAGGTAGTTTTCGACGTTATGAAGTCCGGGGATCCTGATATCACTTCTGTGAAAGAGCTCTGTCACGCTTCCGTGGTCGGAATAGCAGAGCATTCCGTCATCACGGAGGAAAGCACCGTTGGCGACCGGGTTCAGATGGGAGAACCAGCGAAGCTCGCCGCGGACAAGTTCTGCCATGCTTTTGGTTATGACGTTATCCGCGTTGAGAACGGCAACGGAAAAGGCGTTTTGGTGGCGGAGCACGTTGCGCTTTGCCTCGATGTATTCTTCCATGTCCTTATGAACGTCGAGGTGGTTCGGGGCGACATTCGTTACAACCGCAACGTCCGGGGAAGTTCTCATGGAAATAAGCTGGAAGGAAGAAAGCTCCACAACGGCGCAGTCATCGTCTTTGATATCTTCAATGATAGGAAGAAGCGCACGGCCTATATTGCCGCCCTTATGGACGGTTTTACCCTCCGCCGCAAGGAATTCGGAAATAAGGGTCGTTGTCGTGGTTTTTCCGTCGGAACCGGTTACGGCGTATTTTTTGCAGGGGCAGAGATCAAAGAAAACCTCCATTTCGCTGGTGACGGCCTTGCCGTTTCTGCGAAGCTCGCAAAGGGTGGGGTTCCACCAGTTCATTCCGGGAGTACGGAAAACGATATCCGCATCAATATCGTCAAGATAGCCTTCGCCGAGCCGGAGAACGGCACCGGATTTTTCGAGGATCTCCGCCGTTTCGCCGAGTTTTTCCCTGTCGGCTTTATCCCTTGCTTCGGTGGCGATGCCTTTTTCGGCAAACTGGCGGATAACGTCAGTATGCGAAACGCCGATGCCGATGAAGGCGACCTTTTTGTTTTTGATTTTTTCAAAGAATTTTTCTGCGTTTGTCATAAATATATAGCCTCCGTTTCTGGAGAATGTTTTAACTTTTGCCTAAATAAATATTATACCACATCATAAAAGAAATTAAAACATAAAATAAATTATTGTTTAGCGCCCCTGCGAAATTCCCGATAATGCGTTGCAGAACCAAGCAATAATTTATCCCTGCAAAAAATATTATATTTGCAGCAAAAAAATCATTGCTATTATCGCTTTAATGTGCTAAAATATTAAACATAATTTCACAGAGGAGGAGGGTTTCCGTTGACGGAGGAGGAAAGAAAAGCCATGTTCGGCGATTTTGATATCCTTGAAACAGAGGTTGCCATAAAATTCATAAAAGACAGCTTCGAGCGTGAGCTTGCGGATGCTCTCGAGCTCACCCGTGTTTCCGCGCCGCTTTTTGTCTTTCCGGAAACCGGCCTTAATGATGACCTGAACGGGATCGAGCGTCCGGTGGAATTCGATATCCTTGATATCGGTCACCGCGACGTGCAGGTTGTCCAGTCCCTTGCGAAATGGAAGCGCATGGCGCTCAAAAAATACGGTTTTACCATCGGAACGGGTCTTTACGCGGATATGAACGCCATTCGCCGGGACGAAAACCTTGATGCGCTCCATTCAATCTACGTTGACCAGTGGGACTGGGAAAAAGTGATAAATCCGGAGGAACGCAACCTCCATACCCTTAAAAACGCGGTAAAGGATATCTATGAAGCCTTGAAGGAAACCCAGTTCAAGCTTTGCGGGCGCTTCGGCGGGATAAGACCTTTCCTGCCGGAAAACATAACGTTTATTTCGACGCAGGAGCTTGAGGACGAATATCCGTTTTTGAGTCCGAAGGAGAGGGAGGATGCCGTTACCGAAAGATACGGAGCGGTCTTCCTCATGCAGATAGGTCTTCCGCTCAGAAGCGGAAAACCCCACGACGGAAGAGCGCCGGACTATGATGACTGGATGCTCAACGGCGATATCCTTGTATGGAATCCGGTGCTCGGCCATGCCTTCGAGATTTCCTCCATGGGAATAAGGGTTGATGCAAGAGCACTTGATGCCCAGCTCCAGATTGCCGGATGCCCGGAAAGGGCGGAGCTTCCGTTCCACAGGGCACTCCTTAAAGGAGAACTGCCCCAGACCATGGGCGGCGGGTTGGGTCAGTCCCGAATCTGTATGCTGCTCCTTGGAAAGCGCCATATAGGAGAGGTGCAGTCATCCGTCTGGCCGGAAGAAATGATTGAAAAATGCGAAGCGGAAGGGATACACCTTCTTTAATAAAGCGAAATACTCCTTACATATACACTTTCAGTTTCAAAGAAAAAACAGGCGGAGCCATGATGCTTCGCCTGTTTTTCTGTCAGTTTGCCGCCGGAGGGGAAGAATTTATCTGTTTTACGACGTCTTTATAGGATGTTTTTGCAAGGGATACAATCTCGTCGAAAGAAATTTCGTTCCGGTGAAGAACATATCCCCGCTGGAGCCGAAGAACGGCTGCGGCGAGGGATTCCATGAGAAGAACGGATTTTATATCGGTGACCTTTGAACCGGAAATTCTTTCGATATGCTCAATGAAAACGTTTCTTCCGGAAAGAAGAAGCCTCTCCGAAAAATTTATCTGGCTGTCGTTTTTTATAAGCAGGGAATATTCATTCATGTGGTTTTTTATTGTGGAAAAAAAGCCCTCAATGAAATATTCGACGGCGCTGTCATTGGCTACATCAAGGGGAGAATGATCTTCCAGAAAAGTCAGATAGTCTTTTGAAAATCTGTTTATCACAGAAAAAAGAAGGTCGTCCTTGTTTTTATAATGCGCGTAAAAAGTGTTTTTTCCGATGAAAGCATTTTCGCAGATTTTTTCAACGGTGATGCTGTTATAGCTTTCTGTTTTGAGCAAAGAGAAAAACGCATCATAAATCAGTTTTTCGGTTTTGATATATCTTTTGTCCTGTTTCATTTTTTGCACCTTTTAAAGAACTAAAATTAAAAAATAATTCGTTAAAATACGGATTTAAGATTATTATACTTAACTTGTTATGCGATGGCAAGTATAATTGGTTAAAAAATAAACAAAAAAGGAGAGTTTTCCATGAAAGCACTTGCCATCAAAGGTTTAAGACAGATTGAAATAATTGAAAAAGAAAAACCCACAGCGGACGAAAGATTTTCCGTTATAAAAGTTACCCATGCGGGTATTTGCGGAAGCGACCTCCATATGTTTTGGCAGACCGGATTTATTCTTCGCCCCGATTACGTTATCGGACATGAATTTGCCGGCGTTATCGAGGAAACCCTTCCCGGTTCCGGCTTTGAAGCAGGCGACCGCGTAGTCGCAATGGACGTTTCCCCCTGCGGCGAATGTGATTACTGCAAATCCGGAAGATCCGAACTTTGCGCGATGGGCTTTGCGGAAGCTCCCGGTGTCGGCGGCGTTGACGGCGGATATGCCGAATACAGCAAAGTCCGCAACGATTTCATCAGAAAGCTCCCCGAAAACGTAAGCCTTAAACACGCCGCAATGATCGAGCCAGTCTGCATTTCCATGCACGCGGTAAACATGGCGAAGGTCAATGAAAACTCCGCTGTTCTCGTAACCGGCGGCGGCGCGATCGGTCTTTTTGCAGCGGCCTGTGCGAAAGCAAAGGGCGCAAAATACGTTGCTCTTACCGAAGCGAACCCCGGCAGAATCAAAATCGCAGAGGAAGCTGAATTTGTTGACGAGGTATTTGATGCGCTCGATCCCGAAATCGGTGATAAAGTAAAAGCAAAAGTTCCGGAAGGCTATGACGTGAGCATCGAATGCAGCGGAAACAGCGCCGCAGCAACCCTCGGTCTTTACAGCCTTAAACGCGGCGGCGACCACGTAATTCTTGCATACGGACCCGGCCCCAAATATGACGCAATGGCAATTATCAATACCGAGCTCCATATCCACGGAAGCGTTATGTTCACCGTTCCCGAATTCGAGGAAGTCATCGCGCTTATGAGCGAGGGCAAAATTAACGTTGAAAAATACGGCGAGCTCATTGCGATGGAAGATGCCCAGGCAACCTTTGAAGGACTTACCGACGGAAGCAAGAGCGCCGTAAAATATATCTACGATATGTCCAGATAAAAAAGAACGGGCGGATAATATCCGGCAATAAGCAAAACACCTTCGGGAAAAATTTTCCCCGAAGGTGTTTTTTTATTCCCGATCCGGTGCTATAATAAAATCATCCCAAAGCGGAAAGAAGTGTTTTTATGACTGTTCGGGCCATAACCCGGGAAGTTTTTGAAAAAATCGAAAAGGCAAAAGGAGGCGCCGCCATGAACACCGTTCTTGAAAATCTTGAAACCAGAAGAAGCTGCCGCAATTACACAGAAAAACAGGTATCGGATTCCGAGCTTGACGCAATTTTGCGTGCCGGAACCTTTGCACCGAGCGGCATGAACCGCCAAAGCACGTACCTCGTGGCCGTCCGCGATAAAGAAACCCGCGATTTGCTTTCAAAACTCAACGCCGGAATCATGGAAAGGGAAGGCGACCCGTTCTATGGAGCACCCTGCGTTGTGGTCGTTCTTGCGGAACCGGGATTTACCGCCGTTGAGGACGGAAGCCTTGTTATGGGCAACCTCATGAACGCCGCGAGCTCTGTCGGGGTGAGCTCCTGCTGGATTCATCGGGCAAAACAGGTTTTTGAGCTTCCGGAAGGTAAGGCTCTGCTTGCAAAATGGGGCCTTTCCGAAGACCTTATCGGCATCGGAAACTGCATTCTCGGCTATGCGGCGGAAGAACCGGCGGAAAAACCCAGAAAAGACGGAAGAATTATTAAAATAGATTAATAATTTAAAAAACATTTTATATTCGGCAAGGCGGAGCGAAAAAACGCTCCGCCCGTTTTTTTGCATAAAAAACAAA
>CAZOOL010000044.1:0-11247 GCA_964581405.1 uncultured Oscillospiraceae bacterium
GAGCCTCCCTTGTGCAAAGGGAGGTGGCACGGCAACGCCGTGACGGAGGGATTGTCATGCAGTCGAAGCATAATAAGCAGTTGGTGCCATTGGCAAAGCAACTGCGAAAAGAAATGACAAAAGAAGAACGGCATCTTTGGTACGATTTTCTCCGTACTTATCCTGTCCGTTTTTCCAGACAGAAAGTGCTTGGAAAATATATTGCTGATTTTTACAGTGCAGAAGCAAAGCTTGTCATTGAGTTGGACGGCTCTCAGCACTATGAGGCAGATGAAATACAAAGAGATGCAGACCGTACTGCTTTTCTGGAAGATTACGGGCTTACCGTTATTCGGATTCCTAATAACGAAGTCATTAGGAACTTCCGCGGAGTATGTAAGTATATTGATGCTGCGGTAAAACAATCCCTCAGTCAGCTTCGCTGACAGCTCCCTTTACACAAGGGAGCCTTTCCGAAACCGGTAATTATTGCAAAAATCCGACCTATAATCAAAACCATAGGTCGGATTTAACTGTTTTACAAAGCTCCGTCTAAACGGGTTCTTTTCCGCTGATATTATACCACAAAAATCCTTTGCGAACAAGGCTTGTTTATTTCCCGCAAAAGGATTAAACTTATGTTCCCTGCATTTTTTGAAAGAGGAGGCTCCCCCTGTGAAAAGCATGAACATCATCAGCCGCTGCCAGGCCATATATCGGGTCAAGCGCCTTGATTCCGACCTCTGTGCCTGCCATCATTCCTTTGTGCTTGCCATCTGCCGCGCTCCCGGCCGTTCCCAGGATGAGCTGGCGAAGGATATATGTCTTAATAAAAGCACCGTCACCCGCGCTCTTTCCCAGCTCGAGGAAAAAGGCTACGTTACAAGAAAACCCGATGCCGCCGATAAACGCAGAACCCTCGTGGAACCGACGCAGAAAATGCTCGATATCCTTCCGAAGGTGCGCCTTATAACCTCCGACTGGAACCGCGCCCTTGCGGAAAATATCCCGGAAGACGAGCTTGCGGTTTTTATGAAAGTCCTCGAAAAAATGGAACAGAACGCAAGAAATATCATTCACAGAACGGATGGTGACTTTGAAAAATGAAGTTTCTTATATCATACCTCAAGCCCTTCAAATGGAAAATGCTCCTCGGCTTTCTGATAAAAGTGATCGGCACTGTTGCGGAGCTTTTTCTTCCGCTCATACTCACCCATATCCTCGATAACGTCATAGGCACCCTCGATGCCGGAAGCATCGTCTTTTTCGGCGTTCTGATGATAATCTGCGCTGCGGCTGCCTGCGGCTGCAATATAATCGCGAACCGCATGGCCGCAAAGGTTTCCCGGGATTTTTCCGTAAAGATGCGGCGCGACCTTTTTTCAAAAACTCTTTTCCTTTCCTCCTCGGATACGGACCGCTTTACCATTCCTTCCCTCGAATCCCGAATCACCACCGACACCTATAACGTCCATAACTTCGTAAGCATGATGCAGCGCATGGGCGTCCGCGCCCCGATACTCCTCATCGGCGGACTTGCTATCAGCTTTTTCATGGACGCAAGGCTCGCCCTCGTAATGCTCGCGACCCTTCCTTTTATTTTCGTAACGGTATATTCCATCTCGAAGAAAGGCATCCCGCTCTATGCGGAAATACAAAAATCCGTGGATAAAATGGTCCGCGTCGTCCGCGAGGATACCCAGGGCATCCGCGTAATAAAAGCTCTTTCTAAATGCGATTACGAAAACCGCCGCTACGACGCGGTCAACCTCGGTCTTTCAAAAGACGAACGCCGCGCCGGAACAATAATGAGCTCCGTCCCTCCTATCATGACCCTTCTCATGAATCTCGGCATAACCGGCGTTGTCGCCATGAGCGCCTATAACGTTTCCATGGGGACCTCCTCCCCCGCAACAGTTATCGCCTTTATTCAGTATTTCACCCTCATTTCCATGGCAATGATGGTAATTTCCCGCATTTTTGTGATGTACACAAAATGCGCCGCTTCTGCGAACCGTATTGCCGAAGTTCTCGAAACCCCGGATAGCTTCTTTGTGACCGAGGACGATTCCGCACCTGACGATAATAATTTCATCTCCTTTGAAGGCGTTTCCTTCTCCTACCTCGGCAAAAAGAACAATCTGGAAAACATCTCCGTTTCTGTCCCGAAGGGCGGAACCCTCGGCGTAATCGGTGCCACCGGAAGCGGCAAATCCACCTTTATAAAACTGCTTATGCGCTCATACGAGGCAGATTCCGGTTCCATAAAGATAAACGGAAAAAATATCACGTCTTATACGAGGGATGAGCTTGCCTCCATGTTCGGCGTTGCCCTCCAAAACGATTTCCTCTATTCGGATACCGTTGAGGAAAATATCCGCTTCGGAAGGGATATTTCCGATGACGACATCATTCGCGGCGCAAAAATTGCCCAGGCGCATGATTTCATCACCGAACTGGAAAACGGCTATTCCCATGTCATCGCCCCGAAGGGCGCCAATCTTTCCGGCGGTCAGCGCCAGCGTATCCTCATAGCGAGAGCCGTCGCCGCAAAGCCGGATATCATCATTCTCGATGATTCCTCCTCCGCCCTTGACTATAAGACCGATGCCGCCCTTCGCGGCGCTCTCAAAACCGAGCTTTCCGGCTCCACCGTAATAACCGTTGCCCAGCGCGTGAGCTCCGTCAAAAACTGCGGCACGATCCTGGTTCTCGATAACGGAAAAATCATCGGCATGGGAACCCATGAGGAACTTCTGGAATCCTGCCCCGAATACCGCGAAATAAGCGATTCCCAGATGGGAGGTGCCTTCGTTGACTGATAAAAACATGAAACCCGAAAAGAAAAATACAAAAGGGATACTCCTCCGCCTCGGAAAATACGTTTTGCGCCAATGGCCGCTTTTCATTTCCGCAATAGCATTCACCCTTCTTTCAAACCAGCTTTCGCTTCTCGGTCCGAAGTATTCCGGCGCTGCCATCGACGCCATCGAGCTTTCCGGCGGCGTTGATTTTTCCGCCGTCTGGGAAAACGTCGCAAAAATGGCCGTATGCTATATCGTTTCCGCCGTTCTTTCCTATTTCCTCGCGGTAATAATGGTGCATTTAAGCCAGCGCATAGTCTATTCCATGAGAAAAGAGCTTTTTGAAAAGCTCAATACTCTTCCGGTGGGCTATTTTGATACTCACCCCACCGGCGATATCATCAGCCGCATCTCTTACGATATAGACACCATCAACAGCTCCCTTTCCCATGATCTCGTGCAGGTCATGACAAGTATCTATACGTTAGTGGGCTCGTTCATATTTATGTGGAACATTTCAAAGCCCATGATATTGATTTTCGTTTTCACCATTCCCGCTTCCATTCTTTTCACCCGCTATCGTTCCAAAAAAGTGCGCCCGCTTTTCAGCGAACGCTCCAAAAAGCTCGGCGAGCTTAACGGCTTTGCGGAGGAAATGCTCTCCGGAACCGGGACTATCGAGGCCTATGGAAAACAGGAAGTCATTTCCCGCCGCTTCAATAACCGCAACGACGAAGCCATGGAAGCCTATTACCGCGCCGAATATTACGGCGCCACCCTCGGTCCTTCCGTCAACTTTATCAACAATCTTTCCATGTCCCTTATCGCGATTCTCGGCGGAATCCTCTATATGCTCTCTGTCGGCGGAAAAGTGGACGAAGCTTCTCTCTTTTTCATCACCCTCGGCGGCGTCGCCCAGTTCGTCCAGTATTCCAGAAAATTCACCGGGCCCATCAATGAATTCGCCAATATCCTCCATGAATTCCAGTCCGCATTTTCCGCGGCGGAACGTGTTTTCAGGATAATCGACGAAGAACCGGAACCCGCCGATGCTCCTGATGCCCGCGAGCTTGAAAAGGTCGAAGGTTTTGTCGAGGTTGACGACGTTTCCTTCGGCTATACCCCCGAAAAGACTATTCTCAAGGACGTTTCCGTAACCGCAAAACCCGGAAGAACCGTTGCCATAGTCGGTCCCACCGGCGCCGGAAAAACCACCATAATAAACCTGCTCATGCGCTTCTATGACGTCAATTCCGGCGAAATACGCATGGAGGGAATTCCCTCCGTGAAGATAAAACGCTCCGACCTTCGCAGGGCATATACCATGGTCCTTCAGGATACCTGGCTTTTCCACGGAACTATTTTTGAAAACATCGTTTACGGACGCGAAAACGCTACCCTCGAAGAAGTCAAAACCGCCGCAAAGGCCGCAAGAATCGATAAATATATCGAAAGCCTTCCGGAAGGCTATGATACCGTCCTTTCCGATGATGGCGTAAACATCTCGAAAGGTCAGCGCCAGCTCATCACCATAGCAAGGGCTTTCCTTTCCGATGCGCCCATGCTCATTCTTGACGAAGCCACCTCAAACGTTGACTCCCGCACTGAAATAAAAATACAGGAAGCCATGTCCGAGCTTATGAAGGGCCGCACCTGCTTTGTGATCGCTCACCGTCTTTCTACGATTCAGAACGCGGATACGATCCTCGTCGTCCTCGACGGAACCGTTGCGGAACAGGGCACCCACGAGGAGCTCATGCGACTCGGCGGCTTTTACAGCACCCTCTATAATTCCCAGTTCACCTGATTCAAAATTTCCCGTCGGTAAAAAAGCAGCCCCCGGTTCTTTTATCTGTAAAAGAACCGGGGGCTGTTATTATCCCTCTATCATCATCTTTACGATTTCCGAATCCGTCTGTTTCATGCCGACCTTTCCAATATATCCAACGCAGCTTATGGTCTTTCCGGCGTCGCTCTGGATAATTCCGGTGTTCGCCTCATAAACCTTGCCTTTCATGGCGAGAACGTGAGCAAAAAGCGCCGCGTCAAGCGCAGATGCGATTTTTGCCGCGCAGGAAGCCTTTGCTCCGTCACAGATTATCCCCGGAACGTCCGCCATGGTGTTGTCGATGGTGTCTTTGATCTGCTCCAGCGTTCCCCCGACGATGTAGGTTATTGCCGCTCCGGAAGCACACGAAGCGGAAACAGCGCCGCAAAAAGCCGAAAGCTTGCCGATATATTCCTTCTGATAAACCGTAAGCAGGCTTGAAAAAGCCATCGCCCTGAACATTTTTTCTTTCGGGATTCCCTTTTCCCTTGCGTAAACGATTACCGGAACGGAGGAAGCGATTCCCTGGTTGCCGCTGCCGGAGGTGATAATAACCGGCATGCTGCAGCCTTCCATTCTCGCTTCGGAACCTGCGGCGGCATAAGCTCTCATCTTTGTGAAAACGGAATCCGGATACATTTCAAGCATCTCGCAGCCTATTCCGATGCCGTACTCCCCCGAAAGACCTCTTTTTGCAATGGCCATATTGCATTCTATCTGTCTTTCGGCAAAGGGTCTTATTTTTTCAATATCAACTTCGTTTGCAAAAGTGAAGATGTTTTCAACGCTGAGGCCGCTTCTGTCCGCAGAAAAGGTCGCCTCTCCGAAATCCTCGGTCATAAAAACCGTTTCACCGTTTTTCGCCATGCGGACTATATTCGTATGGCTGTGGCGCACCTCGACCTCCGCCGAGTTTTCGCCGTTTCTCATCTCAATGATAAAATGGAGCGGAATGGGCGATTCAAGATATTCGACCGAACAGCGTCCTTCCCCGATGAACTCAATGCTCTCTTCAATTCCCTCCGGAGTAACCGCTTCCAGCACTTCCATCTCCCTCGAAGCATCACCGCAAAGCGCCCCCAGAACACAGGCAGGCTCAATTCCGGTCATTCCGCCGGAATTGGGTATGCTTACGCAGCGAACGTTTTTGATGATGTTCCCGCTGCATTTTGCGATTATTCTTTCCGGCGCCGCGCCAAGAACCTCTCTCGCCTTTGCGCAGGCATAGGCAAGAGCAATCGGCTCGGTACAGCCCATTGCCGGAACAAGCTCCTCCGCGAGTATCGCAAGGAAATCCCTTTCAATCTTTTTATCGAGCACGAAAAACGCTCCTTTTCGACATATTCAGATTATATAATACATTGAATCCCAAAAAATTGCAACGAAAAATTGGCTCTCATTGCCCCTCCTTTTAATAAAGAAAGTTTTTCCCCTGCCTCAAATGTATTCAAACGCCGATTTCCCTCCCGCAATTGAAAAATCCTGCTTCTTGTGGTATTATAAAATCAGATAATCATCTTATGGAGGTTTTTATGAAAAGACCTGAACTTCTTGCTCCCGCGGGAGATATGGAATGTCTTGAAACCGCTGTGCATTTCGGTGCCGATGCCGTCTATGTCGGCGGACCGTTGCTACAGCTCCGGGCGGATAACGTCGGATTTGACCGCGAAGGTATTGCCGAAGCGGTAAAATATGCCCACGCCCATGGGGTAAAGCTCTATGTCACCGTCAACTGCTTTGCCAAAAATGAAGAAATAGATGCCGCCGGCGAATATGCAAAATTCCTTCACGAAACCGGCGTTGATGCCGTAATCGTTTCGGATATCGGTCTTATCGCCGCCATACACGAAGCGGAACCCCGCCTCGAGATACATGTCAGCACTCAGGCAAACTGCCAGAACTTCAATTCCGCAAACGTTTATTGGAAGATGGGCGCGAAGCGCGTCGTCCTCGGAAGAGAAATGACCCTCGACGAAATAATCGAATTCCGCAAACGCATCCCCAAAGAAATGGAAATCGAAGCTTTCGTCCACGGCGCCATGTGTATGGCATATTCCGGCCGATGCATCATTTCCTCATACCTCGTAAACAGAAGCGGCAACCGCGGCGGCTGCGCCCAACCCTGCCGCTGGAATTACCACCTCGTTGAGCAAAAACGCCCGAACGAATTTTTCCAGGTGGTCGAGGACGAAAAAGGCACCGCCATTCTGAGCTCCCATGATATGTGCGCCGTTTCTTTCCTCGATAAGCTGGAAGACGCGGGCATCTGCTCCTATAAAATCGAAGGGCGCATGAAAACCCCCTTCTACGTCGCAACCGCGGTGAACGCCTACCGCCATGCCATTGACGGTGACCTTCCCATGGACGTCATCGAACGTGAGCTGGACAGCATAAGCCACCGCCCGTATTCCAGCGCCTTTTATTTCGGAGAAATGAAAATGAGCCACGGAAACACAGGCGCTTATATCCAGAAATGCACCTTCGTCGGAAAGGTTCTCGATTATTCCGACGGCTTTGTCACCATCGAACAGCGCAACAATTTCAAACCCGGCGATGAGCTCGAGGTAATTTCCCCGAAAAGCACCGGCGAAAAATTCACCGTCACCGAAATATTTGATGCTGACGGCAACCAAAGAGAGGACGCAAGGCTCATAAAGCAGATACTTCGTCTTCCCTGCCCGGTGGTTCTCCAAAGAGGCGACCTTTTAAGAAAACGAATTGAAGAATAAAGCAAAAAGCGGAAGGCACGTTCGTGCCTTCCGCTTTTCATCATATCATCGTCCATCCGGTTGATTCTCCCTTATCAGCGGGAGCGAATCAAACCAAACATTCTCCGGCCGGGAAGTTCAAAAATTACCGCACCAAAGGTACTTTTGATTTTCCGGGTCGGAAATATCGACCAAAAGCTTCTTTGTCGCAAATATGTCCCCGTTTTCGTTCACAAGGTCAAAAAGAATAGTGAGCACTCCGTCAAGTTCCGAAACATAGGTCACGCAAGGAAAAACCGCCGCTCCGAAGCCGGCATATTCCGGCGCATAATAGGTCCCGTTATCCTCATCATAGTACCCGTCCCTCAGCGAAATGAAATCGGAATCAAAGTGCCTCGAAAGAACTCCTTCCATCTCTTCTGCTGAAATTTCTTCTCCGCTTTTGAAAGGATTTTCCCCTGCGGCGATACCATAATGCTCCGCTTCTCTCCCTTTCCCGAAAATCAGGTTATGCGCCATGGAAAAATAGCTCATATAATATCCCTTGCCGGAAATTTCATTTGCTTCGCTCCATGTTTCGTTCACAGCAAGATAATGTATCGGCGCGATATATTTTGCGGCAATTTCCCTGTATTCCTCCGTCATTTCCATAAGTATCTTTTCGGAGGAAGCCATATAAAGCTCGCCCCCGGCAGTTTTTCTGAATACGACCTTGAACCTCGGCGCCCTGTTTTCAATAAAATCTATCACTGCCGGGTCGTCTTCGAGCTTCGGGCAATTCCAATCGAATTCTTCCCACATTCCCGGAAGCCCGAAGCCTCCCATTCCGATATAAATATATCCAACTTCCGCTTCGTATCCTTCAGCCGTTTCCGAAACGCTGAAAACATAGGGGAAATAATCTGCCCAACCGCCCATATGCGGCGGAGTATAAACCCCCTCTTTTGCGTGATAGATATAGTCGTTCGTTCCGGTATGCGAAACAGCCGCTTTGGGTCCGAAAACATCCTTGACGAATTCCTCGACCCATTCCCGCGGAATAAAATCGTCCTGAACCGCAATGCTGATAGCTTCCGCCGCCGGGGGATAGTATTCCTCGCTGTAAAAGCTTCCTACGCACCGAAGCCCATCGAGCGCCGCTCTGATTTTCACCTCGTCCGGAATATCTTCCGGAGAACTGAATTCACCCGTATATCCCGCATGAAAAAGCAGGATATCCATGCCCTCCGGGCGCAGCGCCACCGAATCATCATAGACAGCCGAAAGAACGTTATCCCGTTCATATATGACAGGAAGCTTTTCTTTCCATGAGTCATCATATGGAATTTCTGCCCGAAGCACCGCAAATTCCTCGTTCGAAATTTCACCGTAAAGCTCCGCCGGTTCAAATCTGCCGTATCCATCGCCATCGAGAGTTACCGAAGCGGTTTTGAACTGTCCCCCGCCTTCGGCGGTAAAGCCGATGTATTCAAATCCGGCGCTGTTGATAAAAGTCGCCGCAACGGAATTTAGCAGCTCCGCACAGGTTTTCTCGTCATTCAGTTCATTCCAGAAATTCCCGCTGACGTCGCAAAAATCCACTATCGCCATGCTTTTTTCGACCCTTACGGAAACCCCGAAGCTCCCGGGCTCAATATAGCTGTTCATTCTTTCGATGACCGCTTTTGCAAGCTGATTCACCGTCGCGGTTATATTTTCCGCCCGGTATTCAAAAATCTCGTAGCGGCATTCATATGGCTCATAAATATAAATCATTGCAACGCCGCCGTTTTTCCATTCAACCTTCTGCGAATCGTCCGGCTCCATCGCCGCAAAAGGGTCGTAATACATTACTTTATAGCGAAAAAGTCCCGTGGCGTCGACTCCGATCATATCCTCGGTTATATAATGTCTGTCCTCCGTTCCCGGAAAAGCTTCGCTTTCGGAAGAAATCTCTTCCGTGTTTTCTTCCGGGTTCCTTATCTCAATATCCCATTTTGAGCACGCCGTGAGCATTAACGCGAAAACGAGCGCCATGCAAAAGATTTTCTTCATTTCAAACCTCCTCATGGGCATTCCTGCCTCCTTCCGGCATTGCCGTATTCGCCTTTTCGTCAGGTTTGCTCCCGCCCGAAAGCGGTTTTGAAATATCCAAGGAAAGATAGAGTCTGTCCTCGCTTATGCGGTAAAAGAAAAGACCGCGGCTGTCAAAAATCGCCATAACGTCCTCCCCGACCCAGCGGGCTTTCGTTACCGGAAGGGCGTCCTCATAATAGTCAATGGTTTCGCCGGTCGAAAGTACTGCCCTGCAGTCATCAAAGCCGTTCCCGCCGGTTTTTTCCACAACGTAAGGGAGTTCCCTCACTATATTGCCCTCTCTGTCAAAGAAAACGCCGCCGTAAAGCTTCCATTCTCCGCCGACGAAGCAAACTGCCGTTCCGGTTCCCTCGGGACCTCTGCCGTCGATCCCCATAAATATTCCTCTGTTTGAAAAAACGCAGTCAGAAGCAAACGAAAGGCTTTCCGCGGAAAGTTCTATCTCCCGGATAAGTTCGTTTTCCGTATTTATATAGCGGATCCTGAAGCCTTCCTGCACCGCAAATGTCGCGCCGCCGTCAAGTCTGGCTGTTTTCCCCTCAAGGGGATATAATATTTCCGCCACATTTTCTCCGGTGCTCAGATTTTTTGTCCCGGGCTTTCTCTCCGAAAATCTTTCCGGTTTTGAGCACGCGCAGAACAGCAGCAAAGCGACCGTGAGCACCGCAATTATCCAAGCCCTTCTTTTCATGCTCAAAACCTCCTTTTGCGGTTTCCGCCTTTGGGCGTCACTTCCGGTTTTATATCCTTACGCTTTTGCGAAGCCGATAAAACGAAGGTAACTTCCGTCAATAAGGCGGAAATTCATTCTGTATCTGTCCCTTGCGGTCCATTTTATTCCGTCCTCGGCTTCTTCCCGGACCATAAGGGTAAAGCGCACCGAATATATATCCCCGTTAACGTGCGCCGTAAGATTCGCGGCGGTAACTGCCGGCTCCTCGATTCCCCCGAGCGTGGAATAATATTCTTTTTTCTCCTCATCATAAACAAAGCTTTCGTCCGGGGTCACGACGAAATTCCCGATTCCGAAAACCTCCTTCGCGACCTCTTTCATGGAGGAAAGCGGAAGGTGATAGCCCTTTCCGTCCCTGTAAAAATCCCCGAGATACGGCGAAGCCGCATCAAATTCCTCGCCGGGATAGAGGGTTTTCTGCATTCTGCATATAAAATCAAAGGCGCTCTTTGAATCCGTAACGCGGATCCCGTTTGCGACGTAAGTTTCGCTGAGGCTTTCGACCACCCGAACCGTAAGATATTTCGCCTGATCCTCGAAGGAGCTTTCACCGAATTCTTCGGTAACTTCGTTTGAAACAAGACGAAGGAACATTCCGTCCCCATCCTTCAAAACGTCGCAGGTCATTTCGATATTTGCAAAAATTTTTCCTGTTTCGTCCTGTCTAATAAGCAAAAGGACGGTATATACAACCCTGTTTTCCTCAACGGATTTCACTTCGGCGCTGATAAATCTGTTTTTGGCTCCGCCGCCGGAAACGGGAAGCCTGTAATTTCCGTTCCCGTCGTCAAAGTTGTATTCGTCGCCGACGTCCTCGCCGTCCATACCGAAATATCTTTTGAAATATTTTTCCGCAAGCTCCGTATCTACCTTGAAAAAGTGCCCGTCATCATAAAGGGCATCCTCGCCGCCCATGGCATCGTAAAGTTCTTCCCCAAACCACCAGAGAACGTAGCTGGAAAAAACCTCCTTCGGGCTTTCGAAATCCTTTTCCCCGACCCACGAAGCAAAAACAATGAGTTCATCAACCGCCTTTTCTGAAGCGGAAAATTCCTCCGCTTCCTCCTTCGAAGCCGGCTCTATCCCGAAATCCGAATCCGGTCTTGGCTCCCTTTCGGG
>CAZOOL010000045.1:0-11046 GCA_964581405.1 uncultured Oscillospiraceae bacterium
TCGGTGGAGCGCCTTGTTCCCCTTGAACGGGAAGTTTTTGCTTTCAATTATTGCATATTCTGGAAAAATATTCCGAATGGCGGGCGGATTTTTTGCATAATTTTATAATTTGATAGAATAATAATGCAAAAACTTATTCAAAAGTTTAAAATTTCCGCTTAAATACATGAAAAATTAGTTATAGATACTTGCAAATATGAATTTTCTATGATAGAATTAAATGAAATTCAATGTGTGGCATTGTACCCAATTTCAGGAACCAATTATTGGGGCCCCGTTGAATCTTAAAAAGAACGGCTTTTTGCCGACAGAGAGGATAACCGTTTTCGGAAGGCGTGTTATTGCCTCTGTTGGTAAAAAGACCGAAAATAATTCTTAGGAGGAAATAAGAATGAAAAAAGCATTAAGCCTTCTTCTTGCTCTTATCATGGTCCTCAGCTTTGCAGCTTGCTCTAATGATGATACTCCTGTTGATTCCGATGACGGATCCAGCAACAGCGAAGTAACTGCAACTGCTGATACTTACACCTATAAGAGCTACACCACCGCACTCGGCACCAACTGGAACCCCCACACCTGGGAAACCAGCGCTGACGATGCTATTAGCAGCTACATCACCAGCCCCTTCTGCACCATGTCCATCCTCGACTCCGAGAACGGCGTTTATCAGTGGATCTGGGAAATGGCAACCAACATTACCGACGTAACTGCTGATCATCAGGACGACCTCGTAAAATACAACGTAACCCTTCAGGAAGGCCAGACCGCTGAAACCACCACCGAAGGTTATGTATTCCAGATCGACCTCAACCCCAACGCAAAATGGCAGAACGGCGAAGAGATCACTGCTGAGGACTACATCTACTCCATGCAGCAGCTTCTCAACCCCGAAATGAAAAACTACCGCGCTAACCTCTATTATTCCGGTGAAAACGCAGTAGCAGGCGCTCTCGGTTACTACTATTCCGGCAGCGTTGCATGGCTTGATACCCTCGGCGCATACGCAGTTGCTGACCTCGTTCTCGGCGAAGACGGCGTTTATACTGCTGCTGACGGCACCAAACTCCAGATCGCTCTTACCGCAGGTCTTGATTGGCTCAGCGGCTATGGCCTCTATGACTATGTATCCGCTTACGGCGATGCATACTTCGATGTTGCAGCATACGAATCCCTTGCAGCTCTTGCAGATGCAGACGGTTATGTACAGCTTACCGAAGAGACCCTTGGTCTCCTCCAGGCAGTTATCTCCGTTGAGTCTTGGGGCGAAGGTCCTGACTATGCAAACAACTACCTCGTTTACGGACAGGAATATCCCGTAGTAGAATATGATACCGTTGGTCTTTATGCTATCGATGATTACACCCTCATCTATGTCACCCAGACCAGACAGGATTACTACTACTTCCTTACTTCCTGCACCAGCACCTGGCTCGTTTATGAAGATCTTTACGAAGCAGGCAAAGATACCTCCGGTACTCTTGTAACTACTGACTACTGCACTTCTTTCGAGACTACCATGGGCTACGGTCCTTACATGATCGAATCCCTCCAGGACGGCAAACAGATCGTATTCGTACAGAACCCCAACTGGTTTGGTTATGAAGAACAGGCAGACGGTTCCCTCCTTTCTATGACCAACTTCGAAGTTGACGGCGAAGTTCGCGAGCAGTACAAAACCACCAAAATCGTCATCGACGTTATGGATGAAGCTGCTGCAAAACAGGCATTCCTCAAAGGTGAGCTCTCTGAGTGGACTCCTTCCGCTGATGACCTTCTCACCTATTCTGCTTCCGACGTTCTCTATAAAGTAGACGAAACCTACACCATGTCCTTCTTCTTCAACACCGACGTTGAAGCTCTTAAAGAGATGGACAACTCCAAAGGCAACACCAACTCTGTTGTTCTTTCCAACACCAACTTCCGTAAAGCAATGTCCTATGCTATCGACCGTGCTGAATACGTTACTGCAACCACCGGTTACAAACCCGCATTCGCACTTATGAACAGCCTCTACTTCTACGACGTATATAACGATCCTACCTCTTCTTACAGAAACTCTGACGCTGCAAAACAGGCAATCGTTAACCTCTACGGCGTTGAATACGGCGAAGGCAAAGCATACGCAACCCTCGATGAAGCACATGACTCCATCAACGGTTACAACCTTACCGAAGCTAAAGCTCTCATGGCAACCGCTTGCCAGGAACTCGTTGACGCTGGTCTCTATACCGCCGGCGAAGACATCTACGTACGTATCGGCTGGGCTAAAGGCGCTATCGAAACCGAAGCTCTCAACTGCGTAGAACTCCTTAACAAATACATCAATGCTGCTCTTGAAGGTTCCGGCTTCGGCAAAATCACCTTCGAGGCAATCGGCAACATCAGCGACCGTTATGGCGACGTTCCTGCCGGCGAATATGCAATCGGCTACGGCGCATGGGGCGGTGCTGCATTCTATCCTTTCCGTAACATGCAGGTTTACTGCGATACCGACCAATACTCCATCAACGAAGCAGCTTGCTGGGATCCTTCCGTTGAAACCCTTACCATCAACGTAAACGGTGAAGACGTAACCATGACCTGGAAAGAATGGTCCGGCGCTCTCATCGGTTCCGGCGTATTCGCAGCAGAATCCAACGAGCTCAAACTCGAGATCACTGCTAAGATGGAAGAAGAGTATCTTAAGAAATACTATCGTATTCCTCTTTGCGGAACCACTGCTTGCTTCATGCTTGCATATCAGGTAAGCTACTACACCGAAGATTACAACATCATGTATGACTTCGGCGGTCTCCGTCTCATGCAGTACAACTACACCGACGCTGAGTGGGCAGATTATGTTGCCAGCCAGAACGGTACTATTGCATACGAATAATCAATACGCTGTTTAACAGATTTTGAATAGTTCGTCTTAGTAGGCAGGGGAGCATTTTGCTCCCCTGCCACTAATGATATGTTAAAGGCATTTTTTGGATATACTGTTCTTCGGTAAACACTGCCAATCCTTTGTGCAGTTACCTTTTTTGAGGACTTTTTGCCGTTTTGGGGATCGGCAATTTTTACGGAAGAATGGTAACTTTTTTGTTTTCCGAAATAAAATGCTTTGATAAGGAGAGATGATTAAAAGTGGCAAAATACGTTGTCAAACGACTTGTTCTGATGCTCTTTACGCTCTTTGTCATTACGACTATCTGCTTTATGCTCATCAGAATCCTTCCGAGAGAACTCCCCACCGATAAGGTGCTCCAGCAGGTAATCCTTGACCGTTGGGAAGCACTCGGATACAATGAACCTTTGCTTACGCAATATTGGATTTATTTGAAAAATATCTTTGTCAATTGGGACTTTGGTACTTCCTGGTATATTCAGTTCAGAGAGCCCGCATGGGATCTTCTTACCAGCCGAATCCTTCCGACCGTTATGGTTAACTTCGGTTCTCTTATCGTCGGTATCCCGATTGGTATTCTTACCGGTGTTCTTGCGGCAATCAAAAAGAACACATGGATAGACTCGCTTATCAGTACTCTTGTTATCGTGTTTATATCGGTACCGAGCTATGTTTATGCGTTCCTCGTCCAGTATTTCCTTTATTTCAAGCTCGGCCTTATTCCCGCAACCGTTTATTCCCTTGCGGACGCGGGCGGTTCCTGGTTCACATGGAAGATGATTTATTCCATGATCGGACCGATCCTCGCGCTTTCCTTCGGTGAAATTGCAGGTCTTTGCCGTTTCACCCGTGCTGAGCTTACCGAAACTCTTACTTCCGACTATATGCTGCTCGCACGCACAAAGGGCCTTACCAGAGCGCAGGCAACTATTCGTCATGCGCTCAAAAACGCAATGGTACCGATCCTTCCTATGATCATCGGTTCCTTCGTAAGCGTTCTTTCCGGTTCCATGATCATCGAACAGATTTTCTCGATCCCCGGCGTCGGACGGCTTTATATTATGTCCATCAACCTTTTTGACTATGACGTCTTTATGATGGATACAATTTTCTATACCTTCATCGGTCTTCTTGCGGGTATCGTTGTTGACCTGAGTTACGGCTTCATCGATCCTCGAATCAGAATGGGAGAGAGGTGATAACGGATTATGAACAGTACTGAATACAAACACATTCCCGCAGAGAAATTTGCGTTTGTAAACGAAGGCGAAAGACTTACCGATAAACAGTTCGAGGACAAACCTATCGGCTATTTCAAGGATGCCTGGATTCGTTTCCGTAAGAACAAGGCTTCAGTTATCGCAACCGTTATCATCATCTGCATCGTTCTCTTCTCCTTCCTTGCTCCGATTTTTGAAACCAGGTATGACCATAAATTCATGGATACCTATTACTCCAAAAAAGGTCCCAGAAGCACCGTTCTCTATGACCTCGGAGTAAACGGAAGCACTACCCGTGACTTTTCCGAAAAAGGTCTTATTATGGCTCTCGCAGTCGGTATCGGCGCAGAGGACTATGATGACCACGACGCCACCCTTGCAGAGGGCCTTGAAAGCGAATATCAGCCCATGCTCGAAATCGGCGAAGGCGTCGTGACCCTTGATGCTCTCAAGAAAGAGAAAACCACCTATTCCGGCAAAATCGACACCTATCTCGAAGTCGGCTTCATTTACAGAAGCGTTGAGCAGTCCGAGTATCAGAAAATCGTCGATTTCCAGAACGAAACCGGTATCCAGGTTCTCTATCCTCTTATTGAGAACAACGAATATACTCCCGACTCGAACAACGCAAACTACTGGTATAAGATGATCAAAAATCAGCCCGTAGTGACCGATGCAAGCGGCGATTGGGATTATATCTATTACAGCGATCTTCAGAACGGCGTAGCCCTTGAAGATAACTATAAACGCGATGCCGACGGCAACGTAAAATATTACGAATATACCGGCGGCGGCACGGCAGAAACCGCGCAGTTCAAAATCCGCGTTCTTTATTATAACTATTATATTTATCAGAACGGATTTGAACCGAGCTACCTCTTCGGTACTGACAGCCAGGGTTATGACCTCATGCTCCGTCTTGCAGGCGCAATCCAGCTTTCTCTCTTTGTTGCAATCTGCGTTTCCGCAATCAACTTCGTAATCGGCGCATTCTATGGCTCCACCGAAGGTTATTACGGCGGCGTTATCGACCTTACCATGGAACGTATTTCCGATATCCTTGCGGGTGTTCCGTTCGTCGTCGTTGCAACCCTTTTCCAGATCCACCTTTCCGCAAAGGTCGGCGCGATACCCAGCTTGCTGTTCGCGTTCGTTCTTACCGGCTGGATCGGAACCGCAAGCCGTGTCAGAACTCAGTTCTACCGTTTCAAAAACCAGGAATTCGTTATGGCAGCAAGAACCCTCGGCGCAAGCGACAGAAGAATTATCTGGAAGCACATCTTCCCGAACTCCCTCGGTACCATCATCACTTCTGTTGCGCTTACCATCCCGAGCGTTATCTTTACCGAGTCCATGCTCAGCTATCTCGGTATCGTAAAGCTCGGTACTGCGGATCAGACCTCTGTCGGTACCCTTCTTTCTGACGCAAGCGGCATTTGGACCAACTATCCTCACCTTATGATAGTTCCTGCCCTTACGATTTCCCTTCTTATGATTTGTTTCAACCTTTTCGGCAACGGTTTGCGCGATGCGTTCAACCCGTCGCTTCGTGGTGTGGAGGATTAAAATATGGATAAAATACTTGAAGTTAAAGACCTTAAGATATCCTTCCGCACTTCCGGCGGTACGCTGAAAGCGGTAAGAGATATTTCATTTGACCTCGAACGCGGAAAAACTCTCGCGATCGTAGGTGAATCCGGTTCCGGTAAATCCGTAACCAGTAAAGCCATCCTCGGAATTCTCGCCGGCAACTCCATTATTGAAGGCGGCGAAATTCTTTACGACGGCAAAGACCTTCTTCGTATTTCCGAAGAGGATATGTGCAAAATCCGCGGCGACAAGATCTCCATGATCTTCCAGGATCCGCTTTCTTCCCTTAACCCCATCGTTAAGATCGGCAAGCAGATCACCGAGGCTATGATCCTTAAAAACAGAGCCAGCCGCAAAGACGCAAAGAAAAGCTTCAACAACCATCTTGCGATTCTTAAAAAGAATATGCTCGCTGCCAACGATCCTTCCATGGCCGCAGAGATCAACAAACTCGTTGAAACTCTCGACAAAATGAGCATCGAAGGCAACAAGCTCGAAAACAACTATAACGGTGAAAAGACCGAAGCCGTCGACCTTCTTTCTGATATCGAGGACTTCCTCTTCAAAACCAGCAAAAAACAGAAAATCGACGTAAAGAAATCCCTTTCCGATTTCGAAAAAGCTCTTGCGGGAATCAACGATCCTTTCCTTACCGCCAACTATGACGATAAGCTCAAGGAGCTCGGCGCAGAACTTGCCTCCGTGAAAAACAGCTACGTCGCACCCAAGAAGGGCGAGGAAATCTCCGAACTTCCTGCGGAAATCGTTTCTGTTCTTGAGAGAATCAAACCCATCCTTGCTGAAATCACCGCTCATCAGGCTCCGAACTTCTTCCGCATCGGTTATTACAAGCTCATGAACCCCGATGCAAGTCTTACCGAGATGCCCATTGAGGAATTCAACGAATTCGCTCTTAAATATCTCGATGACAACTTCATGAAAGAGTTCATCTCCCTTGAGGAAAAAGGCGTTGAACATTCCTTCAATCAGGCTCTTGAGAAGAAAAAAGCCGTTATTGCAAAACTTGAAGAAGCAAAGACCTTCTATACCGGAGATTTTTCCAAAGCTGAAGCAGTTAAGCTTTGCAAAGAGCTTTCCAACGCGGTAGAGGATTCCATCGACCGTCTTGAAACAACCAAAGACAGCGTTGCCTATACCTTCAGAACCGCCCTTACCACTGCTATCAACAAATATTTCTTCTATATGAAGAACAACCCCAAGGAAGAAAAACGCTTCGCAAAACAGTCCGCAAAACGTGAAAAGCTTATCGCAAGAGGCAAAACCGTTACATGGAAAGTTGTTCCGAAGGTTGTATTCGACCTTGACGGCCTTAAAGCAGATATCGTCGCCGTTATTGACCGCCTTATCGTCCGCTATAACGATTACATCGCAAACGCAGACAAGGTTGACTTTAACGAAAGAAGCGTAGCCATCATCGACTATTTCAAAGACAAAGCTTCTCAGGTCGTTTATAAAGTAACCCCCAAAATGGCAAAAGAAAGAGCCATCAAGCTCATGGAAGAGGTTGGTATCCATGAACCCAGAACCAGATACTATCAGTATCCGTTCGAGTTCTCCGGCGGTATGAGACAGCGTATCGTTATCGCTATCGCTCTTGCCGCGGACCCCGATATCATCATCTGCGACGAGCCTACCACCGCTCTTGACGTTACCATCCAGGCACAGATTCTTGAGCTCATCAACAATCTTAAGAAAGAGCGTAACCTTTCCGTTATTTTCATCACCCATGACCTTGGCGTTGTTGCAAACATGGCTGACGATATCGCTGTTATGTACGCAGGAAAGATCGTTGAATACGGTTCCGCTGACGATATCTTCTATGATCCCCGTCATCCCTATACCTGGGCACTTCTTTCTTCCATGCCTGACCTTGATACCAAGGAAAAACTCGATGCTATCCCCGGAACTCCTCCCAATATGATCTATCCGCCCAAAGGCGATGCATTTGCGGACCGTAACAAATACGCAATGCAGATCGACTTTGAGGAGTGCCCGCCCTTCTTCGATGTTTCCGAAACCCACAGAGCTGCAACCTGGCTGCTCCATCCGGACGCACCCAAGGTTGAAAGACCCAAGGCAATTACTGACAGAATCAACCGCATGCTGAGCAAATCCGGAGGTGAGCAGGATGGAGAATAATAATGAAGTTTTGCTCAAAGTTGAGCATTTAAGTCAGCATTTCGGAAAGCTTAAAGCAGTTAACGACGTCAGCTTCGACATCAAAAAAGGTGAAGTATTCGGCCTTGTTGGTGAATCCGGCTGCGGCAAAACAACCACCGGCCGTTCTATCATAAGAATTTATGATATCACCGGCGGCAGCATCTATTTCAAAGGCCAGCGTATCTGCGCCGGTACCCTTGAATATAAAGAGGCTATTGCCAACGCAAAGAAGGATACCAAGGCGGCGGTCAAAGCTCTCGAAAAAGAGATGGCAGAAAATCCTGCGCTCAAAGCTGAAAACGAGGCTCTTATCAAGGCCAAAAAAGCTGAATGCGACAGAATTATCGCCGAAAACCGCCAGCTTATGAAAGAAGCAAAATTCGATCATAAGAATTGCGACAAGGAATACGCAAAACTTTGCGTAGCGAACGTCGAAGAAAAATACGCAAAACTCTTTGCGGAAGCAGCAAACAATCCCGAAGAGCTTGCAAAGCTGAAGAAAAAATACAAAGACGATCTTCGCATCGCAAAAAACACCAAGCTTGTTACCAATATCCAGATGATTTTCCAGGATTCCATTGCGGCTCTTAACCCGCGTATGACCGTCCGTGAAATCATTGCCGAAGGTCTTGTTATCAACGGCATCAAGGATAAAGAGTATATTGATGAGAAAGTATATGAAATACTTGAACTCGTGGGTCTTGTGCGCGAGCACGCCGGCCGTTATCCCCACGAATTTTCCGGCGGCCAGAGACAGCGTATCGGCATTGCCCGTTCCGTTATCATGAATCCGGATCTCCTCATCGCCGACGAGCCTATTTCCGCTCTTGACGTTTCCATTCAGGCTCAGATCATCAACCTTATGAATGAGCTTCGTGAGCGCCTCGGTCTTACCATTCTCTTTATCGCCCATGACCTTTCCGTCGTAAAATATTTCTCCGACAGAATCGGCGTTATGTATTACGGCAACATGGTCGAGCTTGCTGAAACCGATGAGCTTTTTGCTCATCCGCTTCACCCCTATACCCGTTCTCTTCTTTCCGCGATTCCGCTTCCGGACCCGCACGCAGAGAAGAAACGTACCAGAATCGTTTACAACGCCCTTGCTGAACACGATTATTCCGTAGATAAACCCTCCATGAGAGAGATCCTTCCCGGACATTTCGTTTACTGCAACGACGCTGAAGAACAGAATTATAAGAAGGAACTTGGACTGTGAACAAGAAAAAGCTCCTTATGACTCTTTTGAAGTATGCCTGCTGCATCATTCCCGGGGGTCTTATCTCATGGACTGTTATCAGCCAGTACGGATACTTTACCGCAAAAACCGATATTGAACGCTACCGCGTTCTCTGCGACGCATTCACCATTCCGGGAGTGATCCTTATTATGGCGGGTGCGCTCGTCTGGATATCGAACCTCGGCGGCTTTGACGGAATAGCATATTCCCTCAAAATCGCAATCAAGAAGCTCATTCCTTTTGGCGCGGTTGAAAAGCCGGAAAGATATTTTGATTATGTTGAGCGCAAAAAAGGCAATCGCCTTAAAGGCTATCATTTCATATTCATTACCGGCATGGGATTTCTTGCGGTTGCGCTGTTCTTTATGTATCGATTCTACCAGCTTTATACTGTATAAAAAAAGAGGAAAACCGGAATCGGTTTTCCTCTTTTTGTTTTATAAGCTTATATCATTGCGAATGAAGGTACCGTCATTTACGAAAGAATTTTTTGAGATTAATGCTTCATTTTCAGAAGCTGTCGTTTGCGGTATTTGATATTGGCAAATTCGTTGATGCGCTTCATATAGACCGCATCATAAAGACCGCCCACAGCCCCCACAATGGGAATTCCCTGAACGAACTTCATATACAGAAGTTCCTTTGAAAGAGCGCCGGCTGCGGCAGAGATAGCCTCGTGGCGAGCATAACCTTCGGGCAGCTCGCCGGTGGAGATATAGTCGTTTATTTTTTTGTTTATGGAAAGGATATCATCGCCGTAGGAAACGGCAGCGGCTATTACCCAAAGTATAAAAGCGCGTTCTTTTTCCGATTCGTACTCATAACCGTACTCCAGAGCAATCTCATAAACGCTTTTGAGCACAAGACCGGTGAAAACCGGGATATCCGGAAGACCGACGCCAATCAGTCCCATGCCAACTCCGGCGGCACCGGAAATCAGCAGGTTCGCGTTGCCGGCGGCTGATGCTTTCTTTGGGAAAGCACGAAGGGATTTTTTTGTTTCAAGGACGCTGTTTGTGTATTCGTTCTCATAGTAATCGATCTTTCGATTTTCCTTGTTATAGGTTTTTTCAATGACCTTTGTGCCTTTTTCAAAAATTAGTCCGAAAGCTTTCGCAAAGGCAGAATCAAGGGTGGACTGAAGTTTTTCCGGTACATATTTGGCGAGCCGGGTGTTGAGAAAGCTATCCTTTTTCTGCGCGCGCCCTTTAAGGAAACGGCGTTCCTTTTTAAGGAGCGCCGCCATTTCTTTTTCATATGGAGTTTTCTTTTGGAAGAACGTCATAAAATCAGCCTCCGTAAATCTCCTTTGATTTTTGCTCAACGTCGGTGAGCCCGCCGGAAATATTTTTCACGATTGGATCGCCGTAATAGCCGAGCACGCCGACTCCGTCGATATCCGCAAGAAGCTCGTCGGTTACGGAAATTTCGGCGCTGCCGGCGCCGCTGATTTCCACTTCGGCTTTTTTGCAGACGAGGCTTTTTGCGTCAATGGCGCCCGCACCGTTAAGTTCGAGAATGAAATTATCGCATTTGCCGGAAAGGTTAACCGAAGCAGCACCGGCAATATCCGTTTCCATAGATTTTGCGGCAATGCTGTAAATATAAATGCTTGCGCCGCCTTTTACGTCGAGGTCGATTTTTGAGGATTTTTCGGCATTCATTTCAACGGCAATACCGCCGGAGATTTCGATTTCCTCAATGTTCGCGTAAACGGTTATAAGAAATTGCTTTGCGGAAAAATTGGTCTGCTTCGGGACGGAAATATCAATTTCTCCGGAGCGGATGCTGACAGCGAAACCGTAATTTTCCATATCGGAAGGATAGACGGCTTCGACCCTCGTTTCATCGGAGGGTACGATATATATTTTAGCATCAGTGTTTGTAAAGCTGATATTTTCAAAATCGAGCTTTGTGGCGGGGATTCC
>CAZOOL010000046.1:0-4178 GCA_964581405.1 uncultured Oscillospiraceae bacterium
CCTGTTCAACATAGGGGTTCCAGCCTTCTTCAAGAGTTGCCGGAGCGGTATATTTTTCTTTGAGTTCGTCGATGCCTTCAGCATTTGCGTCAGCATAGGAAGCATAAACGGTGATTCTGCCCTGAGGTTCTGCATAAACTTCGGGAACAATGCCGTCAGTGAAGGATTTGACATAGTTTGCGAGAACCATGTAGTCTTCCATTACGTAGTCGAGTACGTTAACTGCACCGCTGAACATTGCGAAGCCGTCGCCGAGGTCGCGGAGAGTGTAGTTATAACCTGCGAGGTTATAAGTTGCGTTGAGGTCAAGGGGCTCATATTCGCCGGTTTCTTTGTTGAGAACCTGAACGTTCTTAACTCTGTATTCGCCGGTAGGACCGCCGATCCAAACGCCTTTTTCGTCAGCCTGGACGGTGGATTCAATATAGCCGTGTACTTCATAGGTAAGGCCGGAAACCTGGAGGAAACCGCCGTTTTCAGAAGTGGGGGAGTTTTTGGAACCCCATTCAAGTGCATCGAGGATCTGCTGGCCGGTTACGGTCTGGAGGCAAGCGACGTTGCCGAAGGTGTGGATCTCTTTGCAGGTGAGGTAGGAGATTGCTCCGGAAGTGGATTTGTTACGAATACCGCCGCCGTTCATGAATGCTACGTCAACGTCGAGTCCCATGTTATCGAAGAGATAATAGAGAGCATCAGCGCAGAAGTCGCCGGTGTTGGTTTCGTATTTACGAACAAGGCGGCTGCCGTTTTCATCATAGTTGTTGAAAACAACGCTGCCGGTGTCACCGATAACTTCGCCGAGCTGGTCGTTGACAGATGCGATCCATTCGGTTTCGATTGCTGCAACTTCTTCGTCGAAGCTGGAATATTCGGTGATAAGTTCGGTGGTGATGGTGCCGTCAGCGGAGATGGTCATTTTGCCGACTGCTGCGAGGTAGGAACCGGTCTGGGTAAGAATAACGGTTTTGCCTGCTTTATCGGTGACGTTTTTCATCTCAACGGTATTATGAGAGTGACCGTCGATGAATGCGCTGAGGCCGGTGGTGTTTGCGATGAGTTCTTCAGAAGTCCAGGGAGAGGAAGAGATGTCGTCGCCGAGGTGACCGAGGGCGATAACGATATCTGCTTCTGCGGAAGCGGCATCGATTGCAGCCTGTACTGCTGCGTAAAGTTCGGAACCGTCTTCGCCGCCGGCAATACCATAGATGTAGTTGCCGTTTTCATCCTGGAAGTAAGCAGGAGTGGACTTGGTGAAGGATTCGGGGGTGGTGATACCAACGATAGCGACTTTGACGCCGTTAAAGTCATAAACTTTGTAAGCATCAAGAACGGGATCGCCGGTTACGCCGTTTTCTTCGTTGTAGAAGTTGCAGGAAACGTAAGGAACGCTGCCGCCGAGAGCAACTTCAAGGGCTCTTGCCATGCCATAGTCAAATTCATGGTTGCCGAGAGTTGCAAGGTCATAACCTGTAGCTTCCATGAGTCTAACGATGGTTGCGCCTTTATCCATGGAACCATATGCGGTACCCTGGATGTGGTCGCCTGCATCAACGAGAAGGTCTGCGCCGAGTTCGTCTTTCATTGCAGCGACGTTGCTGTAACGAAGACCATCATTGTCGATGTAGTTGTGGACGTCGTTAGTGTAAAGAATAACGATGTCATCTTCTGCAGCGAATGCAGTGATTCCCATAGAGAGAACCATTACTACTGCGAGAACGAGGCTCAAGATTTTTTTCAAAAAAATCCCTCCATTTTCTTTTATTCTTTCCCGGCTAAAAAGCCAAATATATTATATAATTTAAAGGAAAAGTTGTAAATAACTTTGGTAAAAAAAGTAATAAAAACGGTGACAAAATTTTCATTGAAAAACAGGGTATTTTATACAAATCATGGCTTGACGCGTTTGCGGCGTTTTTGATGGTTTGCTGCAATACTAAACAATAATTTATCTTGCGGAATATTGACAAGATTAGCCGGTAATGTTAAAATAACTCGTTAAATGGGAAAACCATGAAATGGTATAATTAAGCCAAAAAAACAAAAAATAAAACAAAAAAGGACGGAATCCAAAAAGATGATCTATCTGCTTTATATTGCGGTTGCCGCAATCGTAACCTTTATGTCCATAAAAGCTTCCGAATACGTCGATATGCTTGACAGGACGACCTCTCTTTCCGGTGCTTTTCTTGGCGGAATACTTCTTTCCGCGGTAACTTCTCTTCCGGAGCTTTTCACGAGCATTTCCTCGACCCTTATGCTCGACCAGCCGGGACTTTGCATCGGCAACATTCTTGGAAGCAACATTTTCAACTACGCAATGCTCAGCGTTTTCATTCTCAGCGCTGTTGTGAAATTTGCGAAATGCGATCTTTCGAGGATACACCTTGTTGTTGCGGTTTCTGTCGTTTTCATGGGCGGACTTATCCTTTGCAACAAATACGGATTTCTTGCCTTCGATATCGGCAACGTGAGCATCACTTCCATCCTTATAATCCTTCTTTATATAGTTACGGTATGGGTCATGTATAAAATGGGCGGAACTTCCTCCGAAAGTGATGACGGAGAACCTGTTACCCTTACCAGAAAACAGATTCTCACCAGATTTGCTCTCGTAAGCGTCGGAATCGTTGTTTTCAGCATTATTCTCACCTATATCACCGATGAGCTCAGCGTACGGCTCAACCTCGGAAAGACCGTCGCGGGTGCGCTTTTCCTCGGAGTTGCGACCTCTCTCCCTGAAACGGCTTCCACATGGACTCTCTTCAAAATCAAAAACTACGATATTGCCGTTGGCAACATTGTCGGAAGCTGCCTTTTCAACTTCACCATTCTTTCCGTTGCGGATTTCTTCTATCAGGGCGGCGGAATCTATGCGATAAGCGACGTTTCCACCATGAATCTCATCATCTTCGCTTCCGTGGCTTCCATTCTTGCGGTTACGCTTCTTAAATTCCGCAACAAGGTCACGAGCGTTCTTTGCCCTGTCGGCATAATCGCAAGCTATATCGCATTCCTTGCACTTTAATTCATAAAGAATCGAAGCGGAGCTTTTTGCTCCGCTTTTTTGTTATGGGATAATGCGGACACATATATGCGCCCAAACAACGTTCCCAATGGTTCGCTGAAATGCCGAACAATAATTTATCTTATAAAAATAAGTTTCAAACAGTTGTAAACGGAAACGAAACATGGTAAAATAATTTATGTATGTTTTATTCCCTTTTTGAGGAGGAAAAATAACCATGGATTATGAAAAACTTGCGGAGCTTCTGTTTCCGGATGTGACCGAAACCGCCGATGAGGTGGAGGCACGCTATCCCCAGAGAGATCTTCCCGAAGGCGCAAAGGTGACCCGTATCGCGCCGAGCCCCACCGGCTTTATGCACCTCGGCAATCTTTTCGGCGCCATCACCGATGAACGCCTTGCCCACCAGAGCGGCGGCGTTTTCTATCTTCGCATCGAAGATACCGACGCGAAACGCGCGGTTGAAGGCGGCGTTGAAACGATCATCTCCGTTTTCAGAAAATTCGGGCTCAATTTTGACGAAGGCGCTCTTATTGACGGCGAAAAAGGCGATTACGGTCCCTATCGACAGCGCCAGAGAGCTTCCATATATCATGTTTTCGCAAAAAAACTTGTTTCCGAAGGCAAGGCATATCCCTGTTTCTGCACCGAAGAGGACCTTGCGGCCATGAGGGAACAACAGGAAGCCGAAAAAGCCAATCCCGGATATTACGGCAAATGGGCCGCACATAGGGATATGCCCCTCGATGAGGTGGAAAAAGCCCTTGCGGAGGGTAAAAGCTGGGTTCTCCGCTTCCGCAGCGAAGGCAATATCGAAAAATATCTCCATCTCAGCGACCTTGTAAAAGGCAAAATAGATATGCCGGAAAACGACCAGGACGTTGTTCTTCTCAAATCCGACGGCATTCCGACCTATCATTTCGCACACGTTGTTGACGACCACCTTATGAAAACCACCCACGTCGTCCGCGGAGAGGAATGGCTTGCGACCTGGCCGATTCACGTTCAGCTTTTCAGCGCTCTTGGCTGGAAGATGCCGAAATACGTCCATACCGCCCAGCTTATGAAGATGGACGGCGAAAGCAAGCGCAAACTTTCCAAACGCAAGGATCCGGAGCTTGCCCTTGATTTCTATTTCGAGGAAGGATATCCC
>CAZOOL010000046.1:4188-11010 GCA_964581405.1 uncultured Oscillospiraceae bacterium
CTCACCCTCCTCAACTCCAACTTTGAGGAATGGCGCCTTGCAAATCCGAAGGAGCCCTATGAGAATTTCAAATTCACCACCAATAAGATGAGCGTTTCCGGTTCTCTCTTTGACCTCGACAAGCTCCGCGACGTTTCCAAAAACGTTGTCGCAATGCTCACCACCGAAAAGGTTTGGGAGTACTTCTCCGATTGGGCCGAAAAATATGATAACGAGTTCTATCAGCTTCTCGCCCGCGATCCGGAATATGCCAAATCCATCATTTCCATCGGCCGCGGCGTTCCGAAGCCAAGAAAAGATATCGCTGTATGGAGCGAGATGAAAGACTATATGGCTTTCTTCTATGACGAGCTTTTTGTCGAAGGAAAACAGTATCCCGAATCCATGAGCACCGAGGATATCGGCGCCGTGCTCAAAAAATACGCGGATATTTATGATGAGCACGATGACCAGACCGAATGGTTCAACAAGATAAAGGAACTTTCCGTTTCCATGGGCTATGCCGCATCTCCGAAGGAATTCAAACAGAATCCGGAGGCATTCAAAGGTCATGTCGGCGATATTTCCGCAGTTATCAGAATGGCCGTAACCGGAAGGGTAAACAGTCCGGATATGTTCACGGTTATGAATATCCTCGGAAAGGAAAAAGTTCTCGAAAGACTCGAAAAAGCGCTTAATAATTTATAATTGATTCAGTAGGGCGGGCTTGCTCCCGCCGTTTGGGAATGAATCCCTCCGTCGCCTTCGGCGACACCTCCCTTTATGCAAGGGAGGCTTAAGATGTTAAGAAAGGACAATCACCATGCCCGAAGAAGTAGTATCTAACTTTATACATGACATAATTGATAAGGACCTTGCGGAAGGCGTCAATACCGAAGTCCACACCCGTTTTCCGCCGGAACCCAACGGCTATCTCCATATCGGTTCCGCAAAGGCGATCTGGATAAATGCTTCCACCGCCGAAAAATATCACGGCAAATTCAATCTTCGCTATGACGATACCAACCCCGCGAGAGAGGACGACGAATACGTACAGAGTATCCTCCGGGATATCCGCTGGCTCGGATATGAGCCCGACGGCGGCATTTTCTATGGTTCCGACTATTTTGAAAAATGCTATGAATTCGCGGAAAAGCTCATCATTGACGGCAAAGCATACGTCGATGACCTTACCCGTGAAGAAATGCAGGAATACCGCGGCACCGACGCCGGCAAGCCCAGCCGCCCCAGTCCTTACCGTGAAAGAACCCCGGAGGAAAACCTCGACCTTTTCCGCCGCATGAAAGCAGGCGAATTTGAGGACGGAACAAAAACCCTCCGCGCAAAAATCGACCTTGCGAGCCCCAATATGAATATGCGCGACCCTGCAATTTACCGCATCAAGCGCGCGACACATCACCGCCAGGGCGACAAATGGTGCATCTATCCTCTTTATGACTTTGCCCACCCCATTCAGGACGCCCTTGAGGGAATCACCTATTCCTGCTGCTCCATTGAGTTTGCGAACCACCGCCCGCTTTATGACTGGGTCGTTGAAAACGTAGGTTTTGCGAAGCCTGTTCCGCACCAGTATGAATTTGCCCGCCTCAACGTCACCTATACCGTAATGAGCAAGCGCTATCTCCGCGAGCTTGTTGAAAAAGGTATTGTTGACGGTTGGGACGACCCCAGAATGCCCACCCTTTCCGGCATGAGAAGAAGAGGCTATACCCCTTCCTCCATCATCGAATTCGTAAAGACAGCGGGCGTTTCCAAAGCGGATTCCCTCGTTGCTGTGGAGCTCCTTGAACACTGCATCCGCGATGAGCTCAACTATTCCGCCCAGAGAAGAATGGCCGTCGTTGATCCCGTCAAGGTGGTCGTCACCAACTATCCGGAGGATAAGACCGAGTATTTTGAGATCGCAAACAACGTAAACGACCCCGAAACCGGCAGCAGAAAAGTCGAATTCAGCCGCGAGCTCTATATCGACCGCGAGGACTTCGCCGCGGTTCCTCCGCCCAAGTTCTTCCGTCTTAAACCCGAAGGCGAAGTTCGCCTTATGGGTGGATATATCGTTAAATGCCAGGATTTTGACATCGACGAAAACGGAAACGTGACCGAGATCCGTGTTACCGCCGACCTTGAAACCGGAAACGGAATGCCCGCAGACGGAAGAAAAGTCAAAGGCACGATCCATTGGGTCAGCGCAAAGAGCGCTGTTGATGCCGATATCCGTATGTACGACCGCCTTTTTACCGAGGCTAACATGGTCACCCTTCCGGAAGGCAAGGAATACAACGATTATCTCAATCCGGATTCCGTCAAGGAATACAGGAACGCGAAGCTCGAAGCAAGCCTTGCAGAAGCAGGCGATAACGAGCGCTTCCAGTTTGTCCGCACCGGATATTTCATCCGCGACAGCAAGGATAAAAACTGCTGGAACAGCATTGTTCCCCTTAAAGAAAGCAAAACCAAATAAAATTGAAAAAGCCGCCCGCAGGCGGCTTTTTCAATTTGGGATCCGATGCCTGGGGAAGGCATCAAATGCACAAACAATAATTTGTAATTCTTTTTCCTTAATTCGATAGAAAAGTTCACAAATATGATGTATAATGTAATTTATGAAAGCGAGGTGAACAGCCGATGGAGGATCTTAAGGTCATAACCGCCAGCAATATAATAAATCTCCGCACCGCGAAGGGAATGACCCAGGCGGAGCTTGGAGAGCTTTTGAGCTATTCGGATAAAAGCGTTTCCAAATGGGAAAGGGCAGAGGCTGTTCCCGATGCTTATGTGCTCAAAAAAATGAGCGGGATTTTCGGCGTTTCGGTGGATTATATCCTCAATTCACACGATGAATGGAAGCCGCCGAAGGAAAACGGAAAGGAACGCGGTTACAGCAGCAGGGTAATCACAACCATTGCCATTGCCGGAATATGGACCTTTGCGCTGTTCCTTTATATTATCGGCTGGCTGATGGAATCCAACTGGTGGCTGGTTTTTATCTATGCGCTTCCGGTATCGCTGATAACGCTTCTCGTTCTAAATTCGGTTTGGGAAAAGGGAAAACATAACCGCCATATAGTTTATGCCCTTGTGGCGAGCATAATGCTGACTATATATCTTAGCTTTTTGCCCTTTAATCCATGGCAGATACTTATTTTGCTGATTCCGGCGGAGCTTCTCGTTTTCCTCTCATTCAGGGTCAAAAAACCGCATAATTAAGCCATTCTACTCCGAGTAGAGCCGGTTTTTGCCGGCTCTACTTTTTGGTTTTAAAGAGTATAGCCCAAAAACCTTGATTTCTTTGCGGCGGTGGGGTAAGATATTTTCATCATAAAACCATCACTTAAAAGGAGAAACAAAACATGGCGGATTATATCCTCAGCTGCTGTTCCACAGCGGACCTTTGTAAAGAACATTTTGAAAAAAGAGATATTAATTATATCTGCTTTCATTTTAAACTCAACGGCGTTGACTATGCGGACGACCTTGGTCAGAGCATTCCCTTCGAGGAGTTTTATCAGAGAATGGATTCCGGCGAGGACACCCAGACTTCTCAGGTAAACGTTTCCGAATATCTTGAATATTTCACCAAATTCCTTGAGGAGGGCAAGGATATCCTTCATCTCAGCCTTTCCAGCGGAATTTCCGGTTCCTTCAATGCGGCGACCAACGCGGCAAAAATCGCGAAAGAACGTTACCCCGAAAGAAAAATCTACGTTGTCGATTCCCTTGCGGCTTCTTCCGGCTTCGGACTTCTCGTTGATAAGCTCGCGGATCTCCGTGACGAAGGCATGGACATAGACGAGCTTCACGAATGGGTTGAAAACAATAAACGCAGACTCCATCACTGGTTCTTCTCCTCCGACCTTAAATTCTTTATCAAGGGCGGCCGCGTTTCAAAAACTTCCGGAACCATCGGAACCATTCTCGGAATCTGCCCGCTGCTCAACGTTGACCATGAGGGCCACCTTATCGCAAGGGCGAAGATCCGTTCCAAGAAAAAGGTTATTCAGGAAATCGTAAAACGCATGGAAGAAAACGCCGATGACGGCTTTGATTATTCCGGAAAATGCTATATTTCCCAGTCTGCCTGCGTCGGGGATGCGGAGGAAGTCGCAGATCTCGTTGAAAAGCGCTTCCCGAAGCTCAACGGCAAAGTTCTTATAAACTATATCGGCACAACCATCGGAAGCCACACCGGTCCGGGAACCGTTGCACTGTTCTTTTGGGGAAAAGAAAGGGTGGATTAAAAGTGATAAAGCTTTTTGTTGATACCGCCGCAAACCTTCATGTTGCGGATGTCAAAAAACACAATATCAATATAATCCCCCTCGTTTATTCCATAAACGGAGAGGAGGTCCCCTATGACCTTGACCATGATTTTGACGGCAAGGCGTTTTACAGCGCCATGAGAAACGGCGCAGAAATGAAAACCTCCATGATAAACTCCGCAACCTATAAGGAAAGATTCGAGGAACACGTAAAAAACGGTGACGATATCATTTATATCGGTCTTTCCGGCGGAGTCAGCGGAACGGTCCGCGCGGCGGAAATGGCCGCGGAAGAACTCCGCGAGGAATATCCCGGCGCAAAAATCGCTGTTATAAACTCCCTTGGGGCGGGGCTTGGCATAGGAATGCAGGTCATCGAAGTTGCGAAACTTATCGAAGCCGGAAAATCTTTCGAGGAAACAGTTGAAATCACCGAAAAGCGCAAGCACCATATGTGCCAGTTTTTCACAGTTGACGATCTTTCCTACCTCAAAAAGGGCGGAAGGATATCCGGAGCCACCGCAGCCATCGGAACGATTCTCAACATCAAGCCTCTTCTTCGGGGAGACGAGGAAGGGCACATTGTTTCCTGGGGCAAATGCCGCGGGATCAATAAATGTATTCTCGAAATCGTAAAAAAATACGACGAGCTTGTTTTGGATAAAAGCGCGGACGTCATGATGATCCACGGCGACAACATGAGTGCCATTGATTTTCTTACGGAAAAGCTCCGTGAGCACGGCTTTACCGGAAAAACGACCGTTGCGCCCTTCGAGCCGGTTTGCGGCTGCCATGTGGGTCCCGGTTCCGTTGCGCTTTTCTTTTGGGGAGAGAGAAAGTTATGAAAAGAACGCCAATAAGTGAAAGAGTTCTTCCGAACTACACCCGGGGCGATGAAATCGCCAATATGACGACCCATATCGTCGGCGGTGCCATAGGAGTGATTATTCTTTTCCTTGCGGTTATGATTTCCGCTTTTAACAGGGACGTTTGGGGAATCATCGGAAGCACGATTTACGGTGTTTCGATGATTGCGCTCTATACCGTTTCGAGCGTTTACCACGGACTCAAACCCGGCTTTGCGAAAAAGGTGATGCAGGTCATTGACCACTGCACCATATATCTGCTCATCGTCGGCACATATACGCCGATACTTCTTTCGGCGATGCGTCCGGTATATCCGGTCATAGCCTGGACGGTATTGGGAGCGGAATGGGCTCTCGCGGCTTTTGCCGCAACCTTTACAGCTATCGACCACAACAAATACAAAAAACTTTCGATGGTTTTCTATATCCTCATGGGCTGGTTTATAGTTCTTTGCTTCAGGCAGACCATTGAGGTGCTCACCTGGAACGGGGTTTTTTGGATACTTGCCGGCGGAATTTCCTATACCATCGGCGCGGTGCTTTACGGCATCGGCAAAAAGAAACCCGTTTTCCATACGGTTTTCCACGTTTTTGTGGTAATCGGAACGGTTTTGCAGGCAATCGGAATACTTTTTTATGTCCTTTGATATTCCGCAAATTTAACGGCAGGGAACGGTCTTGACCGTTCCGACATATACAAAAAAGAATCGCCGCCCGTTTGGGCGGCGATTTTTTTGCGTTTATTTATATTTTTTCGTATCGTATCTGTCGAAAAGGGAGAAGATGATGGATTTTCGTTTTTTCTCCGGTTTTCCTTCCTCAATGCGCTTTACTTCATTGAGGTAAAGCCAATGACCGAAAAGGCTTCCCAATGCGCCGAAAAGCCCGTATGCGATAACGAGTCCCCAGTTTGCTTCAAAGAAGAGGAGCATAAAGGGGATAAAAACCGCCGCGGAAAAAATTCCGTAAAGGGGCATGAATCCGTTTTTCATGGAAACGACGCCGCCGGTTATGGCGCAAAGCATCGGAAAAGCGCCCCATTCAAGGATAACGACCCGGAAAATCCCGGCAGTGATTTCATCGAAAAGATACGAAACAAGAACGCCGAAAACGAAAAATCCAAGGAGTATGGCGACCGCTTCGGCTGTGGGTTTCAGTTTAAGCTTTTCCATTTATCAGACTTTGGACATTTTCTTGATGACAACTTTTTTGCAGGGCATATCGTTGGGATAGGTTGCAACGGAAGCTACTGCGTCGAGAACGTCAAGACCCTCAACAACGTGGCCGAAAGCGGCATAGTTGCCGTCGAGGAATTCGCTGTCCTCATGAACGATAAAGAACTGGCAGGATGCGGAGTTCGGGTCGGAAGTTCTTGCCATGGAGATAACGCCTTTTTTATGGCTGATGGTGTTCTGTGCCCAGCCGTTTGCGGCAAATTCGCCGTAAATTTCGGGTTTGCAGCCGCCGGTGCCATTGCCTGCGGGGTCGCCGCCCTGAATCATAAAGCCTTTGATGATGCGGTGGAAGGTAAGACCGTCAAAAAAGCCTTTTTCAACAAGTGCCTCGAAGTTTGCGACGGTTTTGGGTGCGGCAATGGGGTCGAGCTCGATGAGCATGGAGCCGTAGCCTTTGATATCAAGTTTGATCATTTCAAATAATCCTCCTAAATTGAACTATGTGAATATAATACTATTTTT
>CAZOOL010000047.1:0-10992 GCA_964581405.1 uncultured Oscillospiraceae bacterium
TTCCTATTCGCTACTGTTTTTTTATATTTTGTCACTTATCATTGTAACACCTACAGTATATCAGATTTGGAGCAAGAAATTATTGTTTGGTTTTGCAGCGCATTATCGGGAACGTTGTAGGGGCGGCCCTACGACCACGTTCTGCACATTGGTGCGCTAAACAACAATCTGCCTTTTATTTTGCATCAAAAAAAACGCACCCTTTCGGGTGCGTTTTCCGTTTTTTCTTAATCTTCTTTCTTTTCCTCAAAATTATTGAGATGGGCAATGCCGGCCACGTTTGTTACCGGAAGGGAGAATGTGATTCCCGCTCCTTCGGTGGTCATTCCGACACGCTTTACTATGGACTGCATGATTGCGGGACGGATTTCGTTATCCGCAAGGACGAGCACGAGCTCCTTTTCCGGGTGGATCGAAATTCCGAAGAAAGTTTCCTCATCATGAAGCCCCGCTCCGTGGGCGTAAAGAATCGTGCCGCCTTTCGCGCCCGCATCACGGGCCGCATCCATGACCTCATCGGAATACCCGCGGTTCACTATGGTGACTATAAGAGAAAAAATGCCTTTTTTATCTTCCATTGATCAATCATCCTCCAGACTTTCGGTGGTGAGAAACTTGAACGCCATGATTCCGGCAACGCTCTGAAGCGGAACGGTGAATGCAATTCCGCGGCCGGGTTTCGCAAAATCAAGGCCTTCCGATATTTTTTTAAGCATTTCCGCGCTTTTTTCGTCTTTAACAAAGCTCAATACGACTTCTTTTTCGGTTGCGCCAAGACCGAGCATTTCAAGAATGCTTGAAGGCGCCGTTCCGCGTCCATGACAGATCATATTGACAAGAGCACCGTTTTCACGGGTTATATCAACGACGCTTTCGCCCTTGCCCTTTGAAACGACGGTAAAAACGACGTCAATTTTTTCGCTGCTGTTTACAGCGGCTATTTTCTCGTATGATGACAAGCGGAACACCTCCTTTTATTCGTCATAATCGAATTCAATAATCGCACATTCGAGGTCGAGCTGGTAATCGTCGATTTCTTCCTCGATATCCTCATAAATTTCAGCGAGTTCCTTTGCTTCTTCCTTCTTTGCGCGTTTCGCTTTGATGGCATAGACTGCGCCGAGGATCTGGATGGAAACAAGGGGAGTCATTGCGACCATTGCAACAACGCCGAAACCGTCCATAAGGACGTTTCCGCCGATGGCGGAACAGGCGCCTATCGCAAACGGAAGAAGGAATGTTGCGGTCATGGGACCGGAAGCAACGCCGCCGGAGTCAAACGCAATGGCGGTAAATACGTCCGGAACAAAGAACATAAGTCCAAGGGCTATGGCATATCCCGGAATAAGCAGATACCAGATGGAAAGTCCGGTGATAACGCGGAGCATTGCCATACCGACTGAAATGCTCATACCGATCATAAGTGCGGCCATCATCATCTTTCTTGTGATGGAACCGCCGGTAACTTCCTCTACCTGTACGGTAAGGACGTAAACTGCAGGCTCCGCAAGAAGGATGAAGAAACCGACCAGCATACCTATGGGGATAATTACCCAGTTATAAGGAAGGGTCGCAAGGGCGCCGCCGATGAAGCTTCCTGCGGGCATAAATCCGACGTTTGCGGCGGTAAGGAATATTACAAGACCTATGTACGTATAGGCAACGCCGATGAGGGTTTTGAAAACTTCGCTCTTCGGAAGCTTGAGATATACGAGCTGGAAGAAAATATATACCGCAATGATAGGCGAAAGAGCAAGAGCGACTTCCTCGAAGAAGGAAGGGAACGCCTTGAGATATACCATTATAACGTCGGTGATATTTTCGATTTCGGGAATGACGGTTTCCTCATAGCTTGCGCTTTCTTTTGCGAGCATACCCATGATCGCAACTGCCATGATGGGACCGACGGAACAAAGTCCGACGAACCCGAAGCTGTCCGTTTCGGTATCCTTGCCTTTTTTAACGGAGGCAATGCCTATGCCGAGGGCAAGAATGAACGGAACGGTGATAGGACCGGTGGTAACGCCGCCGGAATCGAATGCAACCGCAAGATATTCCGGCTTCGTGAAATAAGCAAGAATAAAAACGATTATGTAAAGGATAAAGAACAGCTTTGAAAGGTTAAAACCGAAAACGACTCTTATTACCGCAAGAGTAAGGAAAATCGCAACGCCGATGGCAACCATGTAAATAAGCACCTGACCCACGGACATATCCATTCCGAAAAGGGTGAACATGGTCTGATCCGGCATCTGTTTTCCGAGAACCTGAAGGTCCGGTTCCGCAATGGTGACAAGGAATCCGAGCAGGAATGCAGTTATCAGGAATATTTTGAGATTTTTGAGTTCAACGAGCTTTCCTCCTATCTGGTTTCCGATGGAGGTCATGCCGACGTCCGAACCCAACTGAAAAAGGGTCATACCGACTATCAGCAAAAATGTGCCGGAAATGAAAAGCGACAGAATTCCGAACGGCATCGGAGCTATCGTAAAATGCAGCAGAAGCAAAATTCCGGCTACGGGCAAAACGGCAACGGCCGTTTCTTTAAATTTTGATAAAAGTTCTTTTCTCAATGAGGGGACTCCACCCTTCCGTGTTATATTATACAATAAGATAGTATAAATATATTGTAACTTATGTGATGGAAATGTGTCAAGCCGGAATATTATATGAATTTTTTCACACAAAAAAGTTTAATTTACACAAAAAATGATTCCAAAATTAACAATATCCTTGTTGACTTGCGTCAAAAGGCTTGATATTATAATAATAGATTTAAATTTATATCACAAATAACCTTAAAACGGAGGATATATTTCATGGAATTTTGCGACGCAATAAACAAACTTCCGAATAGGGAGGAAAACGGTCTTTTCGGCAAAAGCTTCCTTCGCACCTGGGATATGACCGATGCGGATATCGAAGCCATTGCAAAAGGCGCCTGTGCCCTCAAAGCTCTTCGCGATAATAATGTTTCCCCGAAGATTTTCGATTCCGGCATTGCCGTTTCCATGTTCAGCAAAAAAGATGCGGGCATGAACCTCGCCTTTGCTTCCGGCTGCGACCTTCTCGGTCTTACCATCATTGACATGGATAAAAAGCTCGGCAACAGCTCCATCACCGAAACTTCCGCGATGGCTTCCTATATGGCCGATGCCATCGGAGTCTGCGAAAGCGATTTTATCGAAAAAAGCTCAAGATACATCAAAAGGATCTCCGATTCCGTAAAGGAAAGCCAGCAAAAAGGCATCATCACCCAAAAACCCTGCGTTCTCAATCTCGGCAGCGACGAGGACAGCCCAATCCAGACCGTTGCCGATCTCCAGTATATGGCTTCCCGCTTCGGCGGAATCGAAAATCTCAAAGGCAAAAAAATCGCCGTCACCTGGGCATACTCCCCGGACGGCACCCGTTCCCTTGCGGTTCCCCAGGGACTCATCTCCCTCGTGACCCGATTCGGCATGGACGTTGTACTTGCCGCTCCGGAAGGCATGGACCTTATGCCCGATACCTATGAAAGAGCCGCCCTGAACGCCGAAAAATCCGGCGGCAGCTTCACCCGCACCGATTCTATGACCGAAGCCTTCACCGACGCCGACATCGTTGTTCCCATAAACTGGGCGCCCTATACCTTCCTTGAAAAGCGCACCGAGCTTTCCGCCGCGAACCTCGGCACCTATATCGACCTTCTCGAGCACGAGCTCCGCGAAAACAACAAAAATTTCATTGATTGGGAAGCAACCGAGGAAATGATGGAGAAAACCAGGGACGGAAAAGCGCTCCTCATGCATGACCTTCCGGCGGATATCACCGATATTTCCTGCATCCGCGGCGAAATGACCGCCCAGGTCTATACCGCGAACCTCGACAGCCTTCTCGCAGAAGCGGGAATGCGCCCCTATGTCATTGCGGCAATGATCATCCTCGCAAAATCCGAAGACCCCAAAGCCGCTTTTAAAACCATCGCCGAAAGAGCCACCAGAAGATATTTCTGATGCTTTTCGCATAGTATTATCAAAAAACGAAAGAAGATTACCCAGCAAAATGAAAAAGACACTTGTTATCCTTGCCGCCGGAATCGGTAACAGATACGGCGGCGCAAAGCAAATCACCCCCGTCGGCCCCTGCGGCGAAAAAATAATCGATTTCTCCATCTATGACGCATATAAAGCCGGTTTTGAAAAGGTTGTTTTCATAATCCGCAAAAGCTTTGAGGAGGATTTCCGCGAAGCCATCGGCGACCCCGTTTCAAAATTCATGGAAACCGATTACGTTTTTCAGGAGATCGACCCGGAATATGCCGAAAAAGGCCGCAATAAACCTTTCGGTACCTCCGAAGCCATTGCCCTTTGCCGCGGACACGTTGACGGTCCCTTCGCCGTCATAAACGCGGACGATTATTACGGCAACCATTGCTATGAGCTTATTGGAGCGCTGCTCGATGAGATGAGCGGCAAAGGCGAATATGCCATGATGGGCTACCGCATTGAAAACACCGTGACCGATAAAGGTCACGTTGCCCGGGGCGTTTGCAAAACCGAAAACGGAATGCTCATCGAAATAAACGAACGCACCCATATCGAAAAACGCGGCGAATGTGCCGAATATACCGAGGACGGCGAAAACTGGTTCCCGCTTTCCGCCGGAACCCCAGTTTCCATGAATTTCTGGGGCTTCACCCCGGATATCTTCGACCACCTCGATGCCGCCATGGAGGATTTCAAAGCAGCCGAGCTTCCCGGAAACCCTCTCAAAGCGGAATGTTACCTCCCGAACGTGGTCGGTCAGCTTCTGCGCGAAGGCAAAGCAACCGTAAAGGTTCAGGAATGTCCCGATAAATGGTTCGGCGTCACATATAAGGAAGATACCCCGGCGCTTGTTGAAGCGCTCCAGCGCCTTACCGACGAAGGAAAATACCCCTCCCCCATCTGGGGATAACAAAAAAATCCCGCCTTTCCCAAGGCGGGATTTTTTATTTTAACTTGCATCTGTTTATGATGTTTCCGTCGAAATCCTTCCATATGAATTCGCCGTGCTCAAAAATCATGTAGCCATGCCTGCTGTTTTCCTTCGGAATGGAAACAGAACCGGGATTCATATAAAAAACGCCGTCCCTTTCCTCCAGCTTCGGTATATGGGTATGACCCGAAAGCACGACTGTTCCGCTTTTTACTGCCGGAAAAGCCTTGTGCCCGTGAAGCGCGAGCATCTCTGTTCCGTCGATGCTCAAAAGCGCCTGTTCGCTGAGCACGGGAAACTCCAGCACCATCTGGTCAACCTCGGTGTCGCAGTTCCCGCGGACACAGAGAACGCTTTCCTTTATGCCGTTGAGCATGGCAATTACTTTTTTCGGTGCATAATCCGCCGGCAAATCGTTGCGCGGACCGTGATAGAGTATATCCCCGAGCAGGAGCAGCCTTCCGGCGTGCTCATCTTCGAATGCCCGGAGCATTTTTTCGCAGTAGTAAGCGCTTCCGTGTATATCGGAAGCAATCATAAGTTTCATAAAAAAGCTCCTTTCACCGGGATATCACATCTCGTTCCAGCCGCGGCTTATAACCTCCGTCTTTGCCTTTGCGGAGGTAAGCTCGGTTATATCCTTTTCAAAAGCGGCGGTTTCCTCGGTTCTCAGGCGCACCGTAACGGCGACGCTGGCGCCGAATTCGCTGTTCACCACAAGGATACCGCGCTCGTTGATAAAATGCTCTATCTTTCCGTAAAGGCCATAATCGCAGCTCACAAGGATATCCGCGCTTTCCGCCATGGTTTTTATTCCTCCGGCGGCGACAGCGATCTTTGCCCCCTCGGTATATGCGCGCACGAGTCCGCCGACCCCAAGGAGCGTTCCGCCGAAATAGCGGGTCACAACGCAGCAAACGTCCGTAAGCTCGTTCCCGTTGAGCACGTTGAGCATGGGAACTCCGCCGGTACCCTGGGGTTCGCCGTCATCGCTGGCGCGTTTTATCTGCCCTGCCCGGAGGGAATAGGCATAGACGTTATGGGTCGCGTCCCGGTGCTTCGCCCTTATCTCATTGATGAATGCGATGGCTTCTTCCTCCGTTTCAACCGGCGCTATATATCCGATAAAGCGGGATTTTTTCTCAATAAATTCGTCGCTCGCCCGCTGTTTCACAGTTTTGTATTCGGCCAAAATTCCCGCTCCTTTCATAAACGGATAGAAAAAAAGCCCGGAATGATACCGGGCTTGATTTTTTGGAATTATTCCATGCCAAAACGTTTTTTGAATCTGTCAACACGACCGCCGGTGTCAACGAGTTTCTGACGACCAGTGTAGAAAGGATGGCATTTGGAGCAAACCTCTACGTGGATGTCTTCTTTAGTGGAACCGGTTTCCCAAACAGCGCCGCAAGCGCAGGTAATGGTGGTGGGTTTGTAATTAGGATGAAGACCTTCTTTCATCTATGTCACCTCTTTCTCTACAGAGCTTATATTACAAGTCCTTTTTTTACATCAGTATTGTTATCATATCACAAACGGCGATGGATTGCAACATTTTTTTGCGGAAAATTTATGTCAAATCAAAAAAATTTACATTCAAAAGCCCAAAAGAGCGGTAACTTCAGCTTTGATTGCTTCGCCTTCGGCTTTCGCCGCCTCAAAATCCGCCGCTTTCACGGAATAATAGATTTTAAGCTTGGGTTCGGTTCCGGAAGGACGAACGATAAAGCTGGAACCTCCCTCGAGGGTGTATTCGATCATATTGGCATCAGGTTTGTAATCCTTCGCGGCAACGACGGCTTTTCCGCAAACGGATTCCGGCGCCTTTTCACGAAGGGACGCCATGATTCCGGCAATGCGCTTTGCGCCGTCGGCGCCTTCGCAATAGAAGTTATCCTGGAAGTCATGGTAATATCCGTATTTCGCCTGAATATCCGCAAGGGCTTCGCCGAGGGTCTTGCCCCGGAGCTTCCAGAAGTTCGCCGCTTCGCAGATAAGAAGGCTTGCGTCAACGGCGTCTTTATCACGGACATAGGTTCCGGAAAGATAGCCGCAGCTTTCCTCGAATCCGAAAATGAATCTTTCGGGCTGTTCGATGGCTTCAAGCTCTGCAATAACTTTTCCGATGAAGCGGAAGCCGGTAAAAACACTCTTCATTTCAATGCCGTGTCCTGCGGCAACCGCATCAGCGAGCTTTGTGGAAACAAGGGAACGCACCGCAACAGGATTTTCGGGCATGCTTCCGTTTTCCTCTCTCGCGTTTGCGATAAAGTCAAGAAGAAGCGCGCCCACTTCGTTGCCGGTAAAAAGGCGGAAGCCGTCTTTTTCTCTGGATGCAATACCTACGCGGTCCGCATCCGGGTCGGTGGCGAGAACGAGATCCGCGCCGCTTTCCTCCGCCTGTTTAAGGGCGAGGGCAAGGGCTTCGCGGAGTTCCGGGTTCGGGAAGGGGCAGGTCGGGAATGCGCCGTCGGGTTTTTCCTGTTCGCGGACCATTTCGATATTGCCGAAGCCCGCAAGGGAAAGGGTCGTTACGACCGGAACAGCACCGGTTCCGTTAAGAGGAGTATATACGACCGTGAGGTTGTTTTTCGCGTGGTTTTCTCTGTCCACGCCTTCTTTAAGAACTCTTGCGTAAAAGCGGCGCCAGAAGCTTTCCGGGATAAGGGTGATTTTCTTTTCGGAAACCGCGGAATCATAATTGCAGGTAAGCGCTCCTCTAAGAACGTCGGTTTTGTCGATGACCGCGAGTATCTCCTTCGCAACGTCGGGGGAAATCTGGCAGCCGTCGGCGCCGTAAACTTTATAGCCGTTGTATTTGGCGGGGTTATGGCTTGCTGTTACAACAATGCCTGCATCGCAGTATCTTTCGCGTACCGCATAGGAAAGCATCGGGGTGGGTGCCGGAGCATCATAAAGCCATACCCTGATTCCGTTTGCAACAAGTACACAGGCGGCTTCCTTAGCGAATTTTTCGGAATTGTGGCGGGTATCATAAGCAATGGCAACGGACGCGCCGGATTTTTTGCTGTTGAGGTATTCCGCAAGGCCCTGGGTCGCCTGACGGACGGTATAGATATTCATTCTGTTGGTGCCTGCGCCAAGTACACCGCGAAGTCCGGCGGTGCCGAATTCAAGGCTTCTGTAAAAACGGTCGAAAATTTCTTCTTCGTTTCCGTTCACCTTTTCAAGGTCGGAAGAAAGTTCCTCATCGCGGACAAATTCTTTCCATTCAAGATATTTTTCATTTTCAGTCATTATGTACCCTCCAATAGTGTCAGCGGATAAAATTGGTTATCTCTTTTTTCTCGGCTTCGGGAGCCTTTATTCCGGCTTTTTTGCCTGCTTCGATGCATTTGAGGAAGTATGCCATGTTTTTACCGAGCACGCGCATGGTCTGGATTCCTTCCCTGTCCTCCGGAACATCGGAAGCGGTAAGCCCGTGCGCCATGTTCCAGTAGTTCGATGAAATGATCGGCATTTCGGCATAGGCCGGATATTTTACTATCTGGTCATAAGCGGCGGTAGTGCCTCCCCTTCTGGCGACGGTTATCACCGCCGCAGGCTTATGGCGAAAGGTTCCCTTCGGCGCGGAATAGAAAAGTCTGTCGAGGAAAGAGGTTATGGCGCCGGAAGCGCCGGCATAATGCACCGGAGTTCCGAAAACGAAGCCGTCGGCGGATTTTGCCCTTTGTGCGAATTCGTTAACCATGTCATTTTTGACGCATTTTTCGTTGCGGGAACAGTATCCGCAGGCAATGCAGCCTGAAATGGCGTCCGTTCCGAGCCAGACTATCGAGGTTTCGACCCCTTCGCTGTTGAGGGCGTTTTCTATCTCCCTCAAAGCAACGTAGGTGGAGCCGTTTTTATGGGGACTTCCGTTCACAAGCAGAACTTTCATAAAGCAATGGCACTCCTTCATATGAACAAAATTATACAAGATAATTATAGACCCAATGCGAAATAAAAGCAACTTAAAATTAGCGCCCTTTTTCAGCAAAATAAGGCAAGCCTTTTTCGGCATCACAGCGAACTATTGAACCCCCGACGGGGCGAACCCCGCTGCGGCAAATTGCCGCCCGTCTTTTATCACAAATCCATCACAAAAAATTCCCGGAACAAAATTTTGCCGAAAGTCCTTGACTGCGCTTCGGGCAGTTAATATAATGTTTAGATATCGAAACAGATTATTTTATCCAAGGAAGGTTTATGATGGACGAATTTCTCCACGTTTTTTTGCACACCCTCGAACATACCGCCTCTTCCCTGCCGTTCCTTTTCGGCGCTTATCTTCTCATCGAATTCATTGAACACCGCCATTCCGAAAAATTCGCCGCATGGCTTGCGAAGTTCGGAAGGGCCGGCGCCTTTGTCGGCGCTCTTCTGGGTGTTGTTCCCCAATGCGGATTTTCCGTCGTTGCGGCGAACCTTTATTCCAACCGCATAATCACCGCCGGAACCCTTCTTGCGGTTTTCATTTCCACCAGCGACGAAGCAATCCCCGTTCTTCTTTCCGATCCGGAAAACGCCGTGAAAATTCTTCCGCTCATCGGCGCGAAGCTCATTCTCGCCATCATAACGGGGCTCATCGTTGACCGCCTCGGAATGTTTTCCACCACAAAAGAGGAAATTTCCGATGTGGAGGAAAAACATTCCCATTGCCGCACCGAAGGCGAGCACGGTCTTCTTAAAAGCGCGGTTCTTCATACGCTTAATACCTTCGCTTTCGTTTTCATCGTGATGTTCGTCCTCGAAGTCTGCATGGATTCCATCGGCGAGGAAGCCTTTGCCCGGTTCATGATGACTGAAAGCTTTCTCCAACCCATAGTCGCGGGCATAGTCGGGCTTATCCCGAACTGTGCTTCCTCCATAATCATTGCGGAACTTTACGCCGAAGGCGTGCTCAGCTTCGGTTCCGCGGTGGCGGGGCTTTCCGTCGGCGCAGGCACCGGTTTGCTTGTTCTTTTCCGCAACGACGTTGACAAAATCGAATGTTTAAGCCTTACGGGCTTTCTTTTCGCCGTTTCGGTGCTCACCGGAATCGTGCTCCAGTTTATAGGCATATAGAAAGAAGCATCCCGTGCTCAAAATGAGCACGGGATGCTTCTTTATTCCGTAATGCCTGATATATAAAAGCTTCCGTAACCGTTTTCTTTTTCAAGGATATAAGTTATCTTCTTGACTTCAAGCAGTTTTTCCGTTTCGATTCCTTCCGCAAGGACAAGGATTTTGCTTTTGTTCGGACCTTCAACCGGCTCTTCGGGGGTATAGTCTTCGGTAACGTAATCAAAAACCGAGGTCCAAACAACTTCGGCATAATATTTTCCGTCTTTTTCTTCAATGGAAACAATTTGCGGAACCGCCGCCGGCGGAGTTGACTCAAAGAAATTCAGAAATATCCCGGCTGAAGGAACATAGGGATATCCGTAAAGCTCAAGATCCTCGGGATTATATTCGGCTTTTGTTCCGAAAAGCCAGTGAAAAATGTATTCGACGTCATCGGCGTAATAGGCTTCAATGACCTCAAATCCTGTTTCAGCATAGAAATATTCCAGAGCCTTTACGACAACGTTATCGGCGTTTTCCGTTCCGGTGGAATTATAGTGATAACTCATGGTTCCGGTTTCGATAAAAGGCGCAAGGCGCAAAGCGGAATACAGCAGATAATCGTTATCGGCGTTTGAAATATCCTCAAAATATTCCCGCTCATGATATCCGGAAATATGATAGCCTTCCGCAAGATAGATTTTTTCGGCAATTTCCATCGCTTCTTCGTGGTCGCAGAAATATTGTTTTATTGCCGTATCGATAAAAAATCCCGGTCCTTCGGTGTTCCAGAAACTATCTCTTTGCGTGGGCAGCTTTGTTGTGTCTGCATCCGGGAATTCCGGAATATCCACATAAGAGTATTTTACGTACCAAGGCTCTTTTTCTGTTTCTACCTCATCCTCCGACTCCTTTCCGGAATCTTCCGAAACGGAATCCGTATTTTCGGTGACGGAAGGATTTCCGGTATCCCCGGAAGGAATTTCA